>JADYZA010000127.1 GCA_020853375.1 Verrucomicrobiota bacterium
CACGATGACGTTGTCGTACTTCGTTGCAAATTCCATGCAGCTTTCCCGCGCAAAGTCCACGTACGCTTCATAAATCACCACCACGCCGGGAAAAGTTTTGATAAAGGCTTCAACCTTAGCTTTCGGAAACAACATTCCCGTCGGCGCATTCGGGTTGGTCAGAAAGAAGACCGACGCTTTGTAGCCCTTCGGCATCGTCCATTCAAAATTTTCGTCGAGCGAAACCGGCTTCACTGCGATTTCCTCAATCTGCGCCAGCACCGGATAAAGCGAATAGGACGGGTCGAAATAGCCGACCGAGCCGTCGCGCTCGCAAAATGCGCGGATGCAAAGCGCCAGAATTTCGTCCGAGCCGTTACCGGCAAAAGTGTTGGCAAAGCCGACTTCGTGCTTTTCGGCGATAACCTTGCGCACTTCTGCGCACAGCGGATCGGGATATTTGGACAGCTCGACAATATCTATCTCGTTCAGAATATCGCGCACATCCGGCGAGCAGAGCCACGGATTTTCGTTCGTGTTCAGCTTGATGACGCCTTCGCCCTTGGGCTGTTCTCCCGGAACATAGCCGCTCATCGCTTCAACAGATTTTCGAATTAGATTTTTCATGCCTTAGATTCCCCGCCTCTCACCACGAAAGAGTCCGGAGGATGCAGAGTTTTATATGTAGAAGCAATTCGGAAAACCGTGGTCAGCCGGGTTGCGTCCAAGACGGAAGAGAAGAAAACAGAAATAAATTTTGACAAGTCTACCAGAGTAGTATACTTCTGTTTTCATATGTTAACCAAAAAAGCCAAGTATGCGTTGCTCGCCTTGATCTATCTGGCCAAACACCAGAATGAGGGGCCCGTTTTGATTGAGCAGCTGGCGACCGAGGAAAATATCCCTCGGAAGTTCCTGGAGCAGATTTTGCTGGATTTGAAAAATTCCGGAATTTTGCAGAGCAAGAAAGGAAAAGGCGGCGGATATTCACTGCAGGCCTCAACCGATAAGATCATGGTGGGCAGTGTCTTGCGTCAGATCGACGGACCTCTTGCTCCGGTTCCTTGCGTGAGCAAAACCGCTTATTCCAAGTGCAAAGAGTGCAAGGACGAAACCACCTGCGCCATTCGGGTGGTAATGAAGGAAGTAAGGGATGCGATCGCCAATATTCTGGATAACACTTCACTGACCGACATGCTGAAGATGTCCACAGATGGGAAAAAGGTTCCAGACTACGTAATATAATTTTTTGCCGCTTAGTATACTTGATTTGTAGAGTTTATAGACTTGTTATAGGCGCCATAAGGAAAAAAAAAATGAAAAACACAGCAATCAAAAGAGGTCTTATCGCCGCCCTCGGGCTTTTGACGATCGCCTCTGCTTCGGCCAAGGATATCACGATCCTCAACGTCTCCTACGATCCCACCCGGGAATTGTATGAGGAGTTCAACAAGGTCTTCTCCGAACATTGGAAGGCGCAAACCGGCGATAATGTCATTATCAAACAGTCGCATGGCGGCGCGGGCAAACAAGCCCGCGCGGTCATTGACGGGTTGCAGGCCGACGTTGTCACGCTGGCGCTGGCCTACGACATCGACGCCATCAGCGAAAAGGCGAAACTGATTCCGAAAAACTGGCAGACCCGCCTGCCCGATAACAGCTCGCCCTATACCTCCACGATTGTCTTCCTTGTCCGCAAGGGGAACCCGAAAGGAATCAAGGATTGGAACGATCTGGTTAAGCCGGGCGTTTCGGTGATCACGCCCAACCCGAAAACCTCAGGCGGCGCGCGCTGGAATTATCTTGCCGCCTGGGCCTATGAACTGGGGCGCAACGGCGGCAATCAGGCGGGCGCTCAGGAGTTTCTGAAAAAACTCTATAAAAACGTTCCGGTTCTGGACTCCGGCGCCCGCGGAGCAACCACCACCTTTGTTCAGCGTGGCATCGGCGACGTTCTCCTGTCCTGGGAAAACGAAGCCTTCCTCGCCATCAAAGAGTTCGGCAACGACTATGAAATTGTGGTTCCGTCGGTGAGCATCCTCGCGGAACCTCCGGTGACGGTCGTCGATAAAATTGCCGACAAACGGGGAACCCGTGCGGTTGCGGAAGCCTATCTGAAATTCCTGTATTCGGAAAAGGGACAGGAACTGGCGGCCAAGCATTTTTACCGTCCTCGGCTCGCCTCGGTGACGGAAAAATACAAAGACCGTTTTCCCGCCATCAACCTGATTACGATTGATCAAGTGTTTGGCGGATGGCAAAAAGCTCAGGCCGAACATTTTAATGACGGAGGAACGTTCGACCAAATATACGGAAAATAAAACCAAGCCCGAAGGATCCGTCTGCGCGGCGGAACGGAATCCTTCGGCCCCTTCAGGAAAAACACCATGTCATCCTCCCAAAAATCCAATGTACTCCCCGGCTTCGGGCTTTCGCTCGGCTTCACCATTTTCTATCTGAGTCTGGTTGTGCTGATTCCTCTTTCGGCGGTATTCATTAAAACCGCCACGCTAAGCTGGGCGGAGTTCTGGGAGACCGTAACCACGCCGCGGGTCATACAATCCTACAAGCTCAGCTTCGGCGCTTCCGCATTATCGGCGCTGATCAACGGACTGTTCGGATTTATCGTCTCCTGGGTCCTCGTACGCTACCGCTTCCCCGGGAAAAAAATCATCGACGCGATCGTGGACCTGCCCTTCGCTCTGCCCACGGCGGTTGCCGGCATCGCTCTGACCGCGGTCTATTCGAAAAACGGATGGATCGGCTCGCTGATTGAACCGCTCGGCATCAAGGTCGCCTTCACACGGCTCGGCGTGCTGCTCGCGTTGACCTTTATCGGGTTGCCGTTTGTCGTTCGCACCATCCAGCCGGTTCTGGAAGATCTCGAAATCGAATTCGAAGAAGCGGCCGCCAGTCTGGGCGCGAGCCGCTGGCAGACCATTCGGAAAATCATCTTCCCCGCTGTTTTCCCCGCCCTCTTAACCGGCGTGGCCATGTCTTTCGCCCGCGCGCTCGGCGAATATGGTTCCGTGGTTTTCATCTCGGGAAATATGCCGATGAAAACAGAAATCACTCCGCTCTTAATCATCACAAAACTTGAGCAATACGACACGGCCGGCGCAACCGCCATTGCCGTGGTCATGCTGGTCTCGTCGTTTTCGCTGCTTCTGCTTATCAACCTTCTCCAGGCGTGGCGGGCCCGCCGATAAAAAAAGGAATTCACCATGGCCGGAACCATTTCACATTTTCATAAACCACCGGAACGGAAACAAATCTCCGTCGGCGAACCCCGCGCGGTCCGCTGGTTGCTGATTGCGATCGCTCTGCTCTTTCTAGGGCTGGTGCTGGTCGTCCCGCTGGTTGCTGTATTCACAGAAGCGCTGCGCAAAGGCTGGGTCGCCTACGGTCAGGCGCTCATCGAACCTGATGCCCTGTCCGCTATCCGCTTAACCCTGATCGCGGCATCCATTGCGGTCCCGTTGAATCTGATCTTTGGACTTTCCGCATCCTGGGCCATCACCAAATTCCAGTTCCGGGGGAAGAACCTCCTGCTCACGCTCATTGACCTGCCGTTTGCCGTTTCTCCGGTCATCTCCGGACTTATTTATGTGCTGATGTTCGGCATGCAGGGCTGGCTCGGACCATGGCTGCAAGAACACGATATTAAAATTGTTTTCGCCGTCCCCGGAATTGTGCTGGCCACCCTTTTCGTCACATTCCCCTTTGTCGCCCGCGAATTAATTCCCCTGATGCAGGCGCAGGGAAGCGACGAAGAAGAATCGGCTATTGTGCTCGGTGCCAGCGGCTGGCAAACCTTCCGGAAAGTGACCCTGCCCAACATCAAATGGGGTTTGCTGTACGGCATTATTCTTTGCAACGCCCGCGCCATGGGTGAATTCGGAGCCGTCTCCGTCGTATCCGGACACATCCGGGGCTTAACCAACACCATGCCGCTGCATGTCGAAATCCTTTACAACGAATACAACTTCGTCGCCGCGTTCGCCGTCGCCTCACTGCTGGCGTTGCTGGCGCTGCTGACGCTGGTGTTAAAAAATATCGTGGAATGGCAAACCAACCGGAACCTCCACAGCGAACCTTTAATCGAACCCCCGGAGAATCGTCCATGAGTATCGAAGCAAAAAACATCAGCAAAACATTCGGGTCGTTCACGGCGCTCAACGACGTCTCCATCCAGTTCCCGTCCGGAAAACTTGTTGCGCTGCTCGGCCCTTCCGGCTCCGGAAAAACCACGCTGCTGCGGATCATCGCCGGACTTGAGGTCGCCGACAAAGGCTCCGTTTATTTTGAAGGCGAACACGCCACCGAGAGGAGCGCAAAAGACCGCCGGGTCGGCTTTGTATTCCAGCACTACGCCCTGTTCCGCCACATGAGCGTTTTTGAAAATGTCGCCTTCGGCCTCAACGTCAAGCCGCGCGAAACTCGTCCGTCGAAAGAAGAAATCCACGAACGGGTCATGAAACTGCTTAAACTCGTGCAGCTCGACTGGCTGGCAGACCGCCGCCCATCCCAGCTTTCCGGCGGACAACGCCAGCGCGTCGCCTTGGCCCGCGCGCTCGCCGTCGAACCAAAAGTTCTCCTGCTCGATGAGCCGTTCGGCGCGCTTGACGCCAAAGTCCGGAAAGAACTGCGCCGCTGGTTGCGCCGCCTGCACGATGAAATCCATGTCACCAGCATCTTTGTCACTCACGATGTCGACGAAGCCCTCGAAGTGGCGGACGAAATCGTCGTCATGAACGCAGGCCGCATTGAGCAGATCGGCACGCCGGATCGCGTCTATGAACACCCGGCCAACTCGTTTGTTTATCACTTTCTGGGTAACGTGAATCTCTTCCACACCCGCATACACGACGGCCAGGCGCATTTTGCCAACCAGACGTTCGATGTTCAGGCCGATTCTGGAGCCGCGCTCGTCCATGCGCGGCCCCACGACATTGAACTCTCCCGCGAAGAAACCGGCGGCGGATGGATGCGGGCCTGCATCCGGTATGTGCACGCCATCGGCCCGCTCGTTCGCATCGAACTGATTCAGGCCGACAACCAGCAGATTATCGAAGCCGAGCTTTCCCGTGAGCGCTACGCCGAACAGCGATTCGCTACGGGCGAAATGGTCTCCGTCAGACCCCGTCAGGTCAAAGTGTTCCCCGCCGGGCCAGCGGCCGGCGATTACAGCATCTGATGTGGAAAGCTTCACCGCCACCCCTCCGGCATTGACTAAACCTCGTCAACTTCGTAGCTTCTCCAGCCCTTGGAAAAGAGGAAGTTGAACCATGAGAAAAGAACACAAAAACGAAGACACGCCGGAACAGACCGACCCCGTCGCCGAGCCGGTTGTTATTCAAAAAGAAGAAGAGGAGCCGCTGAAAAACCAGTTGCTCCGCCTGCAAGCCGACTTCGACAATTTCCGCAAACGCACCCAGCGCGAGCGCAACGAACTGTTTCTCTTCGCCAACGAATCGCTGTTTCTGGAAATGCTACCGGTGATCGACCATTTTGAAATGGGCTTCAAAAGCGCGGAAGCTCACCAGACCGACTGCTCCGTCACCGAAGGATTCCGGATGGTTTATAACCAGCTTCTCGACGTGCTGAAAAAATTCAACGTCACCGCAATCGATGCCGTCGGAGAACCCTTTAATCCGCACCGCCACGAAGCCATCCTGCACATGCCGTCGGAAAAGCCGCTCGAAACCGTTCTGGAGCAGGTTCGCCGAGGCTACATGCTCGGCGACAAACTTCTGCGCGCGGCTCAGGTGATCATCTCCAGCGGCCCCGCCGAACAAAAGGAATCTGAATAATGTCCGCTCAGAAAAGAGATTATTACGAAGTGCTCGGCATCGCCAAAGGTGCGTCCGCGGACGAGATCAAAAAGGCCTATCGCAAAATGGCCATTCAGTATCACCCGGACAAAAACCCCGGCGACAAAGCCTCCGAGGAAAAATTCAAAGAAGTTTCCGAAGCCTACGAAGTGCTCAGCGACGACTCGAAGCGCCAGCAGTATGACCAGTTCGGCCACGCCGCCTTTGGCGCGGGACGCGGCGGCGGTGGCGGTGGAAGCTACGGCGGATTCGGCGGCGGCGGTATCGACCTTGAGGAAGCGTTGCGCACCTTCATGGGCGCATCCGGCGGCGGCGGCAGTATTTTTGAAAACTTTTTCGGCGGCGGCCGTTCCCATAACCCCAACGCACCGCAAGAAGGCGCCGATCTGCGCTTCGATCTCGAAATCGATTTTGAAGAAGCCGTTCTCGGCTCCTCGCGCGAAATCCGCATTAACGTCAACGAAACCTGCGAACGCTGCAAAGGCGCCGGTTCGGAGCCGGGTTCCGGGCGGAAAACCTGCGCAACCTGTCGCGGCGCGGGCCAGGTGGTCGGTGGCGGCGGCTTTATTCAGTTCCGCCAAACTTGTCCGACCTGCCGTGGCGCAGGGCAGGTCATTGAAAAACCCTGTACAACCTGCCACGGTCAAGGGCTGGTGAAAAACAAGCGCACCATCGATGTCAAAATTCCATCCGGCGTTGAAACCGGCTCTCGTTTACGCATCGCCGGCAAAGGCGAAGGCGGACTGCGCGGCGGCCCACCGGGCGATTTATATATTGTTCTGCACGTTCGCGAACACGAATTCTTCAAACGCAACGACCTCGACATCGTCTGCGAAGTTCCGGTGCCTTTCTATATTGCCGCGCTCGGCGGCGAAGTGCATGTCCCAACCATTCACGGCGGCGCAGAACTGAAAATTCCGGCTGGCACAGAAAACGGCAAAGTGTTCCGGATGAAGGGCAAAGGCATCACCAGTCCGCGCTACGGCACCGGCGACCAGCACATCATCGTGCAAATCGAAATTCCGCAAGGGCTCAGCGGCAAAGAAAAGAAAAAGCTGGAAGAAGCCGTCGACGTGCTGACCGAAAAGCATTTCCCGCTAACGCAGAAAATGCTCAAAGCGGCGGAAAAATTCTACGAACACAAACGGGCTCTGGAAAAAGAGTAACAATATGGAGTGCGCAGGCTTGCCTGCGCTTTGTCCGGCGAAGCTTGCTTCGTCAAAAACATGCTATGAGAATTAACTCCTTCACGCTGCCGGGAACGTTGGAAAGCAATCTCGTCGTGCTTTCGCCCGAAGAGTCGCACCACCTCGCACGAGTTTTGCGCGTCGAGGCCGGTCAGGAGCTTACACTTTTCGACGGACAGGGAACGCGCGCCGAAGGCGTCGTCGATACCGTCACAAAAAAAGAAGTCACCGTCCGGATCACCGCACGCGAAACCGTTCCGCCGCCCGCTGTGGAAATCACACTCATTCAAGCCGTCTGCAAACCCGACCGCTTTGAACTGATTCTGCAGAAAGC
>JADYZA010000128.1 GCA_020853375.1 Verrucomicrobiota bacterium
GAAAGAAGTCCGGAAGTGACTTCTGAGATCGCCGCTTGGCTCGAATGGATCTATTTGGCGTAAATGATCGAGCGAATCCGGCCGCTTATCGGTCGATTTATCACTTGCCGTATCGCTCACTCATCGGTACGTTCTCGAATACTCTTTGCGCGTCCTTCCGGGTGATGACGGTGTCGTATAAGCCGATATCCTCTCCTTCGTGCTTGTCGATCCCGGTATAGCGAAGGCTGGCATCCTCGTAGCGTTTGAACTTGTAAACGGCATCATTCATCAAGGCGCTGTTGAAGACCCCAAGGCTTACGAGCACCTCGAAGTCCAGTTTCGTCAAGCCTGTCACTTTTTTAAAAAGGTCCGGTTCGAGTTGAGTAATGACATCCTTCAGCGTCCTCTCGCGATAGTCGGTCAGGTACATAAAGATGGGTACCCGCGTGGCAAACTTGATCAACTTCTCCTGGATCTGCTTTCGCAGGCTTTTGTATTCCTTCTCCTCCTCGGTCAGTTCTTTCTTTTCCTTCGCGGAAAGCTCCTCGTCGTTGGCCTCCTTGCGGGCCTTCTTCACGGCCTCCGACTTGTTGATGATCGTCTCGATATCCCGGTTCAGGTTGCGAAAACCCTCGATGCTCATGAGGGCATCCATCGCCTTCTTGTCGGACATCAGGCGGCGCAAGGTGTCGTTGTCCACATTCACCAGGAGGGCGCTTTCCCAGCGCCGCGCCAGCAGGGTGGCCGTCGTGCCACTCATGGCCATATCGAGAATGCCGGCGGCGTTAATCTGCTTCATGGAACTGCCGTCGTAGGCCAGAACCGGAAGGAAGCTGATGAACTCCTCGACCTTCTTTTCCGGGTTGGCTTCGTTCACGTTCAACCGGCAACTGTAGTCAGCAATCTGTCTCAACGCGCGATCCGGGGCGAAGTCGAAGACATAGCACTCTTCCTTGATGATCTGGTCCTCGTTCGGAGACGCGCCGTCAGGGTTGCGCACCGTCCAGGGCGATTGCACCCGGAAGGCAGCCTGAAAGTAGGTTTCCGGGCTCGAGGAGTTGCGGAGCATGAGAATCCCCGTCCACGGTCTTACCGTCACGCCCGTGGTCAGTTTTCCGCAAGACAGGGTAATGGTTTTGGTCGTAAGGGGATCATCCATTGCCTTTTGCACGGGCGGCAACGCGTCCACGCCGATTCCGGCGGCGCTCCCCGCCGCCACGATGACCTTGTAGTCATCATAGAACCGGTTCTGTTTCTTTGCCAGCAAGTTTCGCATGGCATGACAGGCTGCCACGCTCGGCAGGAACCAGAAGGAATGTGAAAGCACGCCCAGCAAACGCGCGTCCGAGAACGGCATCGGCGGCTTCTGGGCGCCAAGTTTCAGGTTGTCAACGCTGGTCGGCATAAACGAGCCGCGGATCAGGTCCAGCCATTTCTGGACTTCATCCTTGTATTTGAATTCAGCCTTGTCGCCGACACCTTCGGCCGAAAAAAAGATGTTTAGGTCAAACTCGTTGAACTCGCCCCGCATGGAGATTTCCCGGATCGCGTCCGGCAGCTGGTAGGGCAGCAGCACCATGCGGGGCAAAGCGGCGTAGGGGTTGTCGGCGCCTTTCCAGTCCCGTTTCGAGCGCTGTTCGTCGGAATACGTCCAGTTGAAGATTTGCTCCTCGATGAATTCGCCGGAAGCAATGGCCCGGAACGGCGTGCCGGACAGGTAAAGATAACTGTCCGTGATGATCGGCATGATGTCTTCGTCGAAATCCTCGATGCCTTCGCCTTCAGCGAACTTGCGCTCTCTCTCGTCTTCCGACTCAAAGAGTTCCTTGGCGTTCTCCCGCCATGCGCCGTAGTGGTAGTCATCCAGAATCACGCAATCCCAATGCGTCGAGTGGACCCATTCATTCTTCGTCTTGATTCCGCCGGTGCTGGGATTGCGTCCCAGGTAATCTTGAAACGAACCGAAACAGACGAACGGCCGTTTTTTGTCAGTCTGTTCATAGGTCAGTCCGCCGGGCTTGATGAATTGCCAGCCCTTGAAATCCACGTGGCATTTCAAGTCCTCTTCCCAGGCGCTTTGCACCGCCGGCTTGAATGTCAACACCAGCACCTTCCGCCAGCCCATCTTCTTTGCCAACTGATAGGCGGCGAAGGTCTTGCCAAACCGCATCTTGGCATTCCAGAGGAAATGCGGCGGTTTGTTCCGGTTGCCCCTCTCCCTGCGCCAACTGGCGAAATAGGCGGCAGTTTTCTCGACTGCCTCAACCTGTTCCGGACGCATCTCGAAATCCAGCGACCGGTTTTCCTCGTTCAATTGACCGGTCCGCACCGCGATCATCGCGGCCTTGACTTGATCCACCGTGCAACGGAACCACTCGCCCTCCGGATTCTTGATACCGTTGAGCCGCAGCATCCGGTGTACGTCATGATCGGTGAACGCCGTTCCGTCACTCCGCATGGCGGATTCTTCAAGAACGATCCGATACGGCGGCTTGCCGGGCTTCTTCGTCGGATACTGCTGCGCCACACGGCTCTGGACGTCCACGGTCGTGTAACCCACCTTCAGAAGGCCTGCGTATTGCGGGTTCGTGTCCTCGTAGGCGTATAGGGTGGGCCGCGTTACCGGACGGAGCGGGAAGAAATCCTTACTCATGCTCAGGCCCCTTGATCTGCTTATGATTCTTGACCGAGACCCCGCTCCACTCCTGGTGGATGATGTTGGTGAGGATGGCGTATTCCTCCTCGGCCCCGATAGTGTGATTTTTACAGTACTCGGTGAGCTTGTTGCGGGTTTTTTGCCCCATCATGCGCTGTTGAATCCGCTTTTCGCTTCGGCCATGCTGTCTCCAAAATTCCCTGGCGCGGTTGATCGAACGTGCCGGGTTGCTCATATCCTGAATCCGCTCGCAACCCACCTTCGCCAACCAGAGTTTGATTGGCTCGGGCTTTAGGCTTGGGATTGACTGGATGAACCGTAGAAGTGTTTTTGAATCAGCGCCATCAGTTCGATAATAATTTCCGTCCGTCGCCGGCATCTTCAGTTGGTGATAATTTGTCACCAACTGACTTCCCTCTTTTTTTAGTCGCTCCTTTAGCTTGTTCCAATATTTCCTGGCCGTTTGGTAATCCGGTTGCTGAATTAAAGCCGCAATGATGTCTATGACTGAAAAATACCATGTTTCAGAATTCTCATCATAAACACGGCGAATCTTAAAATTCTCAAAGACGGCCAGCGCCTGATTATGATTCGTCATTCCCCCCCCTCAATCATCGATGTTAATCTCAACGGCCATCAATATGTCGATGATTCAATGCCATGATATTTCC
>JADYZA010000129.1 GCA_020853375.1 Verrucomicrobiota bacterium
ATGGAACGTGTTTCTTTATACGAGATTGAATCCAACGACACCTGGGCGCGCGACTTTGGGCCGATCACAATATACGAGAACGGCAAGCCGGTGCTGCTCGATTTCACCTTCACCGGCTGGGGCGGAAAGTTCGAAGCCGGTCTCGATAATCAGATCACATCGAAACTCCACAAACTCGGTGCGTTCGGCAAAACACCGCTTCGCCGCGTCGATCTGATTCTCGAAGGCGGAAGTGTTGAAAGCGACGGAAAAGGCACTCTGCTCACCACCGCCGAATGCCTGCTCAATCCAAACCGCAACGCACAGCTCGATAAACAGCAGGTTGAAAAACGGCTGGCCGACGAATTGAAAACCGAAACCTTCCAATGGCTGGAAAACGGCTGGCTGGCTGGTGACGATACCGACGCTCACATTGACACCCTTGCCCGCCTCTGTCCGAACAACACTGTGCTTTACGTTCAATGCAACGATCCGGCGGATGAACATTTTTCCGCGCTCCAAGCTATGGAAGCCGAATTAAAGAAAATGCCGTACCGCCTACTTCCGCTCCCGTGGCCGAAAGCGAAATTTGACGGCGACGGCGAACGCCTGCCCGCCACCTACGCCAACTTCCTCGTCATCAACGGTGCCGTATTGGTTCCAACCTACAAGGACTCCGCCGACTTCCAAGCCTTGGAAACCGTCGGAAAAGCATTTCCGAATCGCGAAATCATCGGTATAGACTGTTCCGCACTGATTCTGCAGCACGGTTCACTTCATTGCGTGACCATGCAGATTCCGGAAGGAGTTCTGAAATGAAAAAACTGATTGTCGGACTGGTTCAGCAGTCATGCACAGCTGACCGCGATGCCAACATCGAAAAAAGCATCGCCGCCATTCGCCGTTGCGCGAAACAGGGCGCACAGCTGGTCGCCTTGCAGGAGCTTCACACCGGTCTCTATTTCTGCCAAACCGAAGACACCAAGTGCTTTAATCTGGCCGAAGCCATTCCCGGCCCATCCACCAAAACCTTCGGCGCTCTGGCAAAAGAACTTGGCATCGTGATCGTCACCTCGCTGTTCGAAAAACGGGCGGCGGGCCTCTATCACAATACCGCCGTGGTGCTGGATAGCGACGGAAGCATCGCCGGAAAATACCGCAAGATGCACATTCCGGACGACCCCGGTTATTATGAAAAATTCTACTTCACTCCCGGCGACCTCGGTTTCACTCCGATCAAAACATCCGTCGGAATGCTCGGCGTGCTGGTCTGCTGGGATCAGTGGTATCCGGAAGCCGCCCGCCTGATGGCGATGGCCGGAGCCGATCTACTGATTTATCCGACCGCCATCGGCTGGGATCCGAACGACGCTGAAGGAGAAAAAGCCCGCCAGCGCGAAGCGTGGATCACGATTCAGCGCGCGCACGCCGTCGCGAACGGAATTCCGGTGCTGAGCATCAACCGCACCGGTTTCGAACCGTCACCATGCGGTCACGGCGGTGCGCAGTTCTGGGGATCCAGCTTTGTCGCGGGTTGCCAGGGCGAACTGCTGGCGCAGGCGAAGCCCGAAGGCGAAACCGAACTGGTGGTTGAACTCGACAGCCAGCGCAGTGAAACCGTCCGGCGCATCTGGCCGTTTTTGCGCGATCGGCGGATTGGCGCTTATGGCGGACTCACCGCCCGCTTTCTGGACGAAACGATATGACTCTCGTGAAACTCGGTTTCAGTCGGTGGTTTCAGGAGCAAGCCGACACCTTTTTTTCCAAAGGTTGGAAGCCCTACCGGATTACCGCCGTTCACAAAGGCTGGTGCGACATCAGCGATGGCGACGAAACCCGCCCGGCGAAAACCACCGGAAAACTGCGCCGCACCGCCCGCACAACCAATGCCTATCTGACCGTCGGCGACTGGGTTCTCGCCACCAATTTTTCCGAAGGCGATTTCGCGATGATCCACGTCGTGCTGGAAAGGCAAAATACGCTGAAGCGAAAATCCGCCGGCAAAGAAGTCAGTCACCAGCTGATCGCCGCGAACATCGACACCGCGTTTGTCGTCCATACCTTGGACAAAGGATTTAATCTGCCGAAGCTGGAACGCTATCTTTCGATCGTGAACGAAAGCGGAATTGAGCCAGTCGTTCTGCTGACGAAAAAAGATTTGCTCTCCGCCAGAGAACTCAAGGAGCGGCTGGCGGAAGTCGCGGCCCGCCTGCCGAATGTTTCAGTTCACGCCTTCAGCAACCTCACCGGTTCCGGACTGAAGACCGTGCAGAAATTGTTCAAAAAAGAAAAAACCTATTGCCTGCTCGGCCCGTCGGGCGTCGGTAAAACCTCGCTGATCAACAGTCTGTTCGGCGAAGAGGATTTATATTTCACCCTGCCCGTCCGCGAAAGCGACGGCAAAGGAATCCACACCACGACGTGGCGCGAGTTGATTGTACTCGATAACGGCGCGCTGGTGATTGATACGCCCGGCATGCGAGAGCTCGGCCACCTCGACACGTCCACCGGAATTAACGACACCTTCGAAGACCTCATCGCGCTGGAAGGCGGATGCCGCTTCCGCGATTGCGCCCACACGAAAACCAAAGGATGCGCGATTGAAGCGGCCGTTGAAGCCGGAACCATCGATAAAGCGCGTTACGAAAACTTTATCCGCATGCGTCAGGAAACCGCCGCCAATGAGCGCTCGGCGAGAGAGAAAAGCTGGAAGAACAAGTAGCCTTCTACTTCATCAGCTGATCGAGGATTCCGTAATATTCTTCAATGGACTGAACTGATTTTTGCATTAACAGCCACAGCGCCCAGCTAAGAAAAAGAAGCGCGGCGGTCCAAATCAGCTTTTTCCGGCGGCTCCAGTTCGG
>JADYZA010000130.1 GCA_020853375.1 Verrucomicrobiota bacterium
AAGCATTGGAAGAGTCAATTTTCACCGGACGGGAATGCCGAGAATGCGGATGTGCCACTCTCGTCTAATTTACCCATCTTCCTTTATTCTTCTAGGTCGATTCGTTCGTAAAGCTCTGTAATTTTGTAGAGCTTAGGAACACCGCCAACTGTTTCTACTGCGACATCGACAACATATCCTGATTTGAATGGATTTTCATTTTCATCAAGTAGCATTTTGGCCTTGATGCTTTCAGTCGCAAAAATTGTTTTTACGCTACGCGGATTTATACTTTCCACAATTGCTCGATCCCCTGTCTGACTTTTTGTGTCATTTCTGGCTTGGTACCAGTAAAGCAGAACCTTGTCGTGAAATCCTGTTTCGGGTTCTTTTAGTTTCTCGATTTCTCTCTCACAAACATTCTGCGCCGCGTTTGCTTCCAGTGAAGACAAAGTGAGATTGAAGACGACATTGCCATTTGTCGTAGGGGCAAAAATTATTTGTGACCCGTTGTCCTTTGCAACAGGGGCCAGGATTGCAGATAGGTTTTCGTAGCTTTGCTTCTCAGTCACCGGGTTCTGATTCGTTTTACCGAGGAGAAAGTCGATTCCGGACTTAAGGTATCCAGCAAATCCAATAATGGTTGTCGAATTTTCCATGAACGGGAGAGCTAAAGGGGCGAGCGCCAAAAGATCTGCGACGATACTACCGGTTCTTATTTCCTTGATGTAGAGCTTTATGTCTCCATCGACGGCATCTTCGTCATGTTTGCTTATGTAACGTTTGTATTCTTCCGCCATCGCAAGAAAAGCTCTGGTGAAATCAGTTAACTCAACAGGCTGTTTGTTCTCAATGGTGATGGTCAGTTTCGTTTTATCCATAACGGCTTCCTTTGGGGCTCAATACGCCTGTGAATTGGGGCGGAGCCTACAGAACTCCGATGCACTTTCCAAGGATTGGAAAAAACTTTTCCAATGGTTGGAACTTTTTACGTCACGGCACCATGGTGAGCTGCATGACTTTGATGAGTTTGTGGTCGTTTTCGGTGAGATTGGCGGCAAATGATTCTCAGACAATCGGGCGGTGATGGCTGGCGATCTGCTGCGCCGTCTGTTCGGGGACGCCGGCTTCGGCGGCGAACTGCGGCCAGCGGGCAAGAGCGGCGGCGGTTTGTTCAATCACTAGATCGACGCCGGTTTTTTTGAGGAGGTTGAAGCGTTTGGCGACGGCCTCAAAGTCGGCTTTTTCAAAGTGGTCGTGCTTGCCGTTGACGCTCATCTGGTGACGGCGCGTCCATGCGCCGTCGGGGTTGTAGCAGTAAATGACGTCGTAGGCCGGAGCGAGCCGCCAGTCGCCGCGCTTGTTCATCAGGAACGCGATATTTTTGGTGTGGTCGTCCTGATTGCGGGCCATGACGTTGAAGACCATCCGCCGGAAGAGTTGTTCAAGTGCGCCGACACCAAGTCCGAGACGCTGCGCGACATCCAGCGCCTGTTCGTAGCCGTAGGCTCCCGCCTGATTGAAATCCATGTGGGCGATGCCGCAGAGCGACTGCATGAAAATCTTTTTTCCGTCATTCGTGCGGTCGAAGCGGCGGGTCATAAAGTGGCTGCGCCCGTTCTCCTCAAAGAGGCGGCATTCGCTCATTTCAATTCCGGCGGCCAGCGCCATGCGGTGATAGGCGTATTCGACTTTGCCGAAGCCTTGCGGATCGTTGAGTTCTTTGTCGCGGTTGCCGCCGATGCCGTCGAATTTGATCAGCCAGTAGCCGAAGCCGGGCGGAGCTTTGACCTGTCCCGAGCGCACTTCGCCGGTTTTTTCGTTCCACGCGATGACGGCTTTGGCTCGCGCGCCGCCCGCCGAGGTGCCGACACGCAGGATATCGCGCATGCCGTCGAGTTCTTCTTCGTTTTCCGGGCCGATTTTTGTCGCGAGCATTTCTTTCTGCGCCAGCGCGGTGTTGGCCAGATCGACCAGCTCCGCCACGTTGACCGGAACCGAGCCGCTCTGCCGGTCGCGGAGGGCGGGGCGGAATTCCAGCGCGCCCATGCCGCGCTGTCCGAGGTAGCAGAGTCGCTCGACCGGCGTGAAGTCGGCGGGAGCGCGTCCGGTACGTACGAGCCATTCATCAATCAGCAGGTTGCCGAACCGGTCCGGCAGAGCGTCGGCCAGCATACCGGGCAGTCCGTGGAACGACTCGCGCGCCAGTTCGGGAAAGGCGTAGACCTGTTTGCGCAGCGGCATGGTGAGCGGCGCGAGCTCAATGCCGCTGTCGAGGAAGTCCGGCGCATACTCAAACAGCGCCAGCTGCCGGTCAGCATCCCACGAGGCCGATCCGATGACGTTACCCCACAGGAGAATATCAGCTGTGACGGATGGATTCATTCTTCATTCCAGACCCACGGTGTCGTGCGGGGTTGCGGATAGGTGAACTTGCCGGAAGCTTTTTTGCGCTTCTTCCCGTTGAGCTTCGAGAGTTGCACCGGACTGATTTCCGGCTCCGGCAGAAACAGGTCGAGTTTCGACAGGCATCCCAGCTCCCGGAGGATGGAGATCAGGGTGTCGATGGTGAAGCTTTCGCCGCGCTCGGCTCCGACGAGTGTGCGGCGAGCGATACCGGCCTTTTCGGCCAGTGCCGCCTGCGTGATATTCCGGTTGAGGCGCTCGCTTTGCAGACGCTTTCCAAGCTCCTGACGAATCGCCTCGTTACTGGCTGTTTCCATATTCATCATGGTGGAATTATTCAAATTTTCAGGTGTCAGGCAAGATAAAAGTTAAATTTAATGCTCAATAAAAACAGAATGCCTGAGGCGTTATATTGCTCAAAAATGCAAAAAATCGGCTTATTGAGCAATATTGCGCCCTCAAGAAGTAAGGTTAAATAATGTATTCAGTGCCATCTAATATCGAGGTCAGAAAATCGGGTTGAGGCGCATTGTCCTGCTGGGCGGGAAAAGGTTTTCGACGAGAACGTCGGAGCACCATGGCACGCATATGCCGTTAATGCGTTCGTAGTCGCGTTTTTCCAGAACTCGACTTGCCGGACTCAATCAGGCACCTTTTCCGGCGTATGAA
>JADYZA010000131.1 GCA_020853375.1 Verrucomicrobiota bacterium
GCGGCTTTTTCTGGCTTGATCGGATCTGGTTTAACCGATGTAACAAAGTTGATGTTTTTCCCGGCCTTGAAAGTTTGTAGATGGAGGTGGCGGAACGCCGCGCGCAACGCGAACGAAACCGACATCGGGAAACGGCTTTCGCGCTCCCATTCCTCACGAACCATGCGGATCAGGTTATAGTCTTTGATTTTCCGCGCCAGCGCCGAAGGCATAACCGCCCGCGAAACTTCTTCGATTTCGGCGTCGGCAATCTGGGTGCGGACATACTCTTCCGCCTGCGCCAAAGTGAAATCTTTGACTTCGCCCTCCGGCGCATCTTTAAGCCGGTAAACGGTTTTTTTGGAGGACTCTTCTTTCCACTTCGCAATCAGCTCTTCGTCGCGAACGGTTTCGACCTTTTGTTTAAAGCGATCAAACGGCATTCCTTGGAACCGCTCGTTATGGATTTCCTGAAGACGCGCCGCGTAACTGTGATGGTTGGGCGGGCCGATCAAAATATCGCCAATCTTTCCAATCATCGGAAACACACCGGACGGAGGATCAACCGTGATATCCTCTTTTACAAAAAAATCTTCGAGATGGTCGTTGAGCAGCTGGTGAACAAGCGCCTCGCGGGTGGTGGCGACCATTTTGGAGCGCTTCCCTTGATACAGCTTGAAATCTTTAACGCCAGCGTTGATTTCTATTTTGACTAGATGCCCTTTGGGATCAGCCAGAAACAAACTGGCGAGATCCATCAGCGGATAAGCGCGTTTGCTGTGGTGAATCTGGCGCACCATCGAGGCGAGCCACTGCTGTTCGGGAAGAAACTTGATTTCGATCGGCAGATCAATGCGTTCAGGGCGCGGCGCAAATTCACGGCGCGGCTCTTGTGCAGCACGTTCCGGGCGAGGTTCACGAACCGGAGGGCGGCCTGCTGTTCCGACGGGCGGAGCAGCGCGGCGGTCTGCAGTAGAACGCTCACGCGGTGGTCGGGCTGGCCGAGCCGGGCCGTCACGACGATCGCCATGTTCGCGGCGCGGACTGTCATAGCGGTCGCGCGATGACGGGCGGCGGTCGAAGCGGTCGTCCGAAGCGTAATGGTTGGCAGCCGGCGCCTTTTTGGCCCACTGGGGAACAAAATTGAGATCGAGGAGAATATCCTCATCGGGCCGGGACGGACGGGCTGTTTCTTCAGACATAGGTAAAACCTTTTGATTTGAGCGGACATTAGTATACGCTTTCCAATGTTTGGAAAAGGAAAAACCGTACCGGAGCCCCTTAAGATGCCTGTCTTTCCACCCGAAGAGCTCGAAAAGTACTCCTCCGCCGTCACTCTGTCGGACATGGAGATTTTTGTTTTCCCCGAACTGCTCTACGCCCTGTTGCTTGCGAACATCATGAGTCCGCGAATCTGGAAATGGCGCGACGACCCGTGGTTCGCCAAAATCGACAAAATGAGCCCGCTTAAAAAAATCGACCGGCTCAAGCAGTACATCATCGACCATTACGAATTCAACCTCGACCTCGACACGTGGGGGCTGACCGATCAGCAAACCGAGCTGAAACGCTTCGCACCGTTCGTGGACGAAAAAACCGTGAGCGCCAGTAACGCGCTGTTCGGTTATGAAGGCGACAAACACTATTTCGCCCTCGATATCCGCCGCCACTTCGGACTCGAAAAATACAACGACACCGTGATTCCGTACTGGAAAACTGAAACCGTTGAGGCGATGGATGCGTTCAGTCGGCGCGAAGGCTACCGCACCGGCGCGGGCGAATGCGTTTCGCTTTCCACTCTCTACGCCGCCGCGCTTTTCATTGTCTGCGGAATTCCGCTCGAGGATATTTTCCTGATGGCCACGCCGCTCCACTCGCAAAACTTTGTGGCTGTCGGCGACGGCATACTCACCAACAACCGGCGGATCGTCACCAAAAACATGTGGTTCAACGGAACGGAGCTGACCGATAAAGCCCAGCGCGCTTTGCGCCACGAGCAGATCACCATCGTGATGAACAACACCGGCTACGCGCATTGCGTTTATCCGGAAACCACCATGGATCCGACGCAATACAACCGTTTCCGCAAAGCAGTCGGCGAATATCTTTCCACCGACATCACCTTTGAAATCCTCGCCAATTTCCTGCGGCAGAATTCGAAGTTTCAAAAATGCTTTCAGATCTGCCACGAGTTCCACGGGAAAAAGCGCTGGATCTCCGCCGAGCGTGCCTATGCCTACGAACACAGCGCGCCGTACAAAGTCGGCGACAGCACCCGCGCCCAGCTCCTTGAAGAAATCGACAGCGACGAATTCTCCTGCGAACCGATTCCCGGACGCATCTGCCTGCCGAAGCTGGAAGAGTTTTTCAAAAACCATCCGATCCAGCACTACGATGCCGAAAGCATGGCGGAGCTCGGCACAAAGCTCCAATGCAGCAACTCCGGTAAAAACGAAATGCTCGCCGAGCTGGCCAAATTTGTCCATCTGGAGCCGGAGTTTCCAAGGTTTGAAAATAAAGCATCCAAACCTTGGAAGAAACTGGAAGTCTCCGCTGGCATGAGCCGCGAGGAAATCGTCGCCTACGTCGAATCCATGCGAACCGCAAACCGCTCCGCCGACTTAGCCTTTTACGCCCTGCGCGACCTCGGGAAAACCGACTGGGAGCCCTTCCTCAAAGCCGCACTGGAACGCAATCCGGTCTGCATCGAAGCAACCCAAGCGCTGAATGACGAAGAACTTTTCCAAACTCTGGAAGCGATGGGTTCAGAATCCATTTACGACGGACAGCGCCTCGCCCAGCCCGACGAAGTATGGAACTTTAAAACCGGCGACGGCATCGAAAAAGCCATCCTGCTTTCCAATGTTTGGAAACACAGACATCCGGCGGAAAAAATAGAACTCACCGTTAAGCCAGCCAGCGTGGAACTGAACCTTGGCGGACAAAAGCGCACATTCGCCTCCGCCAAAGGACTTACCTCCGCATTAATTCTTTAAGATTCCGGCGCAATTCGGCTTTCATCGGCTCCGACTGACGGAACACCTGCTCGGCTTTATAGAATTCCAGCAGACCGACATTGCGGATGTCGGGTTTGAGATAAATATCCGGTGGATTGCACTGTAGTCGGGCGCGGATGATGGCGGTTTCCATGATTTCAAAGCCGCCGATGATCGTGTCGAAAAATGCGGGCCGGTGTTTTTCATCGGCGTGACGGGTTCCACCAACATCTACAGCGATCACCAGATCGCATTCATCCTGAAGCAGATTGTATGGAAGCGGGTTAACCACACCACCGTCCAACAGCAGACTTCCGTCGCGCTCAACAGGCGTAAAGACTCCGGGAATGGCGATGCTGGCGCGGACGGCGGAAAGCAGGTCGCCGGATTTAAACACAACTTCCGACGCATCGCCATAGTCCGCCGCGGTGACGTAAAGCGGTATTTTCAAGGCCTCAAAGGTCGTGCATTTAATGTGGTCGGAAAGGAACCGGATGATTTTTTCACCTTTAAAAAGTCCGCTACGATCAAACGACGGATCGAGCATTGATGCCCAGCGGCGAAGGTCGTGACGGTGAAGAATCCCATGCCGTTTTTCGGGCTTTGGCGTCTGCCATTGATGAACCAGATCGCGGATTTCCTTCCCGGTCAGTCCGGAAGCATAGAGAGATCCCATTACGGCGCCGATGCTGGTTCCGGCAATGCGATGTGGTCGTATTCCGAGCTCGTCGAGAGTTTCCAGAACTTGGATGTGCGCCAGCCCTCGCGCACCTCCACCGCCAAGCGCCAGTCCGATTTTCTGAACCTTCGGTTTTCTACGAAAAAATTTCATTGTCCATCGACGGTATTCTTTGCCCGCATGATTTGTAAGGACAATCTCGCCGACGATCACAGCCCTGAACGCTTAACCTATTTGAGATTTTTCAGCGTTTCTTTGATCAGGAGTTCTGCCGTGTCTTCTTTAGGTCCGCCGCCGACTACTGGAAGAATTTCATAGCCGCCACGCTCGAAACACTCGGCCAGAGGAACGTAGCCGCATTCGCCCATGCCCAAAGTTACCAGGCAGGTCTTTTTAAACGGCGACCGTTTTTTTATTTCCAATCCGATCTCGGTGAATATCTCTCCGGGAAGCGATGAGATGGCCAGGTCGCGGCCAAACTTTATGCTGACTAAAGAAAATTTCCGGGATTTTCCGGAACACTTCTTTTTAAATTCGATCAGTTGGTTTGCAAAAAATACAGCAACCGGACCATCGCCGGTGGCGAGACCTTCGCTGGTCATCTTTCCACCAGACGATGCGTTACCCGCTTTGGCAAGAACCGCTTTGGCATCCCTGACCTCAGCCTCGGTAATGATCCGAAAAGGAATCGTGACTTCCCGTGAACTGGCGGTGAGTTTCTGCACCGGCAGTTTTTTCAGTTTCTTCAGGACTTTGAGAACAATCTCAGCGTAACCGTTGCCGAGACGGCAGGCTTCGGCATAACTGACCTGATCCCTCTTCGTGGAAACATCAAAATGATTGATGTTGCCTGAACAGCCCAACAACATCAGCACCGGAACATCATAGCCTAAGGAGTTCTGAATGGCTTTTTCCATGCGCCCGGGCCAGTCGGCAGAAACAAAGTCTCCGCCGTCAGAGTCTGTATGATTGACGATGTTGGTGATAATCGCACTGATCCGACCATCCTGCTTGAGCGCGATCACGCCAATTTCCGTGTCCACCGGACCTTCTGGCTTTACAATGTTCGGATTAAGTTTGCCTGGATTGGTTAAAACTTTTCCGTTTTTCATCCAAAAACGGCGGTTGAACGCCAGCGGATTGTCCTTAACGCTGCCTGACAACAGTTCGGCGGGAGCGAGATTTGCATAAGCCTGCTTCACCGCAAGCACCGCTTTGTCTTTCAGAAATTCCAGATACACCGCATCAGCTTTGGTCCCAAAAAAGTCGTCAATGTATGGTCCGGTGTGAGTGTGAGTAGCGCTAAAAATCAAGTTGTCCCCGAACTCCAGTCCAGAGGCTTTGATTCCGGTTTTTATTTTCTTAATCAGCGTGGTGCTGAGAAAACAGAGATCAAAAACGACCAAGCCGCTCGTTACACCGTTATTTTCGAACAGCACGGTTCGGATGAATAAATCGTCCGTAACCCCTGTGTTGGGGCGCGGATTAAAGTACCCGCACAAGGGTATACCTCGAGCTGGCGTAATAATTTCTCTGCTTATTCCTGCGTGCATAATTTATTCCATCACAATAGTTTTTCCACCGTTCCGAGCTGACTCGTGGGCGGCGGCAATCAGTTTCAGGTTATGAACCGCATCACAGCCACAGAGAGGAACGTTATTCAGGACGGACTCGGCATGTTTGGTTACAACGGCCTGATAAATATTTTGAATCTTTTCCGGGCATATCTTTTCCTGACTAGTGAACTTGTCCATTTCCAGTCGGATTTTTATCGGCTCCCCTTCGTGTCCGGAGAGCTGGAACAGCGTCGTGTATCCGCGCAATACGGCATCAGAACCATAAATCTCATAACCCAAATTGGAAAGTGTTCCACCGAGACCGCCACGAGGCTCGTTAAAGCCAACCTTGACCGAACCAGTCAGCCCGTTTTCCATGGTGTATTTAATGTAAGCGCCATCTTCGACTTTGATCGCCATGGTTTTTGGATAATACACACATGCCAGCGATTTGATTTTGCTGCCAAAAATAAATTCCGCCATATACATGGCGTGGCTGGCCACGTCACCGATCGGGCCGCCGACTTCTTCCCAGCTGGAACAGCGCCAGGTGGCGGCTTCCGCCGGATCGGCTCCATAACAGAATTCCATATGGAAACACGCGTCATTGACCTTGCCCAGCGTACCTTTGGAAACCAGCTCTCGGGCTTTAATGTTATATGCGTTCTCCGTCATCATATGATCAACGGTCAGGCTCAGATTCTTTGATTTCGCGAGCTTGGTCAGCTCTATCGCATCGTTGACTGTCGTCGCAATAGGCTTTTCAATAATGCAGTGCTTGCCGGCATTCAGAACCTTCTTCGTAATTTCGGCATGGGTTAAATTGTTGGTCGCAACAAACACCCCTTGGATTTGTTTGTCGGCAAGAATCTCGTCGGCTGAGTTATACCACTTCAAACCCAGCGCTTCGACGGCACCTTTTCTGCCGGGATTGACATCGGTCGCGCCGACCAGTTCCGCATTTTTCAACGGCTGGAATCTGGACTTATCACAGGCAAAACCTTCTTTAGCAATACGGTTCTCAGCGATTCCGCCGAATCCAATGATGGCATATTTAACTTTTGACATTTTTTTCTCCGTTTTGATCCTGACGAACTAAAGGACAGATAGCACTTCTATTAGACTGGCAAAAACGACACCCCCCGGCAAGCCGAGGAATGTCGTATTCACCTGCACCTAAAGGCTGTTTCTGCGACACTTATTTCATGTACGCGGCAGCCACTTTCTTGAAGGCGTCAATGCATGCCTGCATGTGAGCCTCGGTATAGACCGGATGGGTGAAGAACGAAATGGTCCGGTCCGTCATCCAATTGGCCTTTTTGCAGTCGAATGTGCTGTAATCAATCTTGCGGGCATTCGGGTCGTCGAATGGATAGTTGCGTGTGCCGAAACCATTGCGTTCGATGTATGCGCGCTCCTTGTACATTTCCGGCCACAGTACACTGTAAACCGGAACACCTTCGGCGGCCACCGCTTTGATAAACTTCTTGATGTCGCAGGTCAGCTTGTTGACATCAAGTACAAACGGAGCCCACCAGAAAGAGTTCTGACGGTCAGACGTGTCGACCGGCGCGGCCAGCACCAGCGGATGATCTTTTAATGCGGCGATCAGCATTTTTCCGTTCCGCACACGGTTCTTCAGATTCCAAGAATCAAACCGTTCCAGCTCGCAAAGGCCGATCTGAGACTGCATTTCCGTCATGCGGAAATTGAAGCCGACACGTTTGTGGATGTACATCAGCTTGCCTTCCATTTCCAGCAGGTTTAGACGTTCTTTAACGTCATACCCGTGGTCACGGAAAGAGCGACATTCCCAAGCCAGATCGTCATCATCTGTCACAACCATACCGCCTTCGCCGCCGGTGGTGAAATGTTTGCTCTGGCAGAAACTGAAGCACCCGGCATTGCCGATCGTTCCGGCTTTTTTACCTTTGTACACGCCACCAAAACACTGGGCGCAGTCTTCAACGACTTTGAGGTTGTGCTTTTTGGCGAGGGCCATAATTGGATCCATATCGGCCACAATACCGTACAGGTGAACGACAATGATCGCCTTGGTGCGCTCGTTGATTAACGACTCGATCGCTTTGGGATCAATGGTGTGGTCTTCGGTGACATCAGCAAACACCGGAAGCGCTCCCGCCTGCATGATGCAGAACGAGGAGGCGATAAACGAATAGCTCGGGCAGATCACTTCATCGCCTGGGCCGATTCCGAGTGAAGCGAGTGCGACATGCAGTGCAGCGGTGCCGTTTGAAACGCTGATCGCATTTCTTGACCCGTTCCATTTCGCCCAGGCTTTTTCAAACTGCTGACCGATCGGACCCGTCCAGTAATTAACTTTCCCAGCGCGCAATGGTTCCATTGCTTTCTGAATCGTGGATTCTTCGAATGACGGCCACATCGGAAATTCGCCGTTGAACACTTTCGCTCCGCCTTTAATCGCCAGTTCTGCCATGGTTACTCCTCCTTGAACAATTTATTGTATAATACTCCGGAACACGATTTGAATGGGTGCCAGTATATCGGTTGAAAAATTGAGATTTCAACACAAATTTGTTGTCTATAGTTACTGATTAATTGTAAAAAATTCCTACTTATGGACGATTTAACAAACATACCGATTGTCAGGCAAAAACATCCCGGTATTTCGCCGACAACGCCGCTTGATGTTGTTCGGGAATACATTTACCAGCCGATGAAAGAATTCAAGGCCGACATGCATTACGCCTTGCAGTTCTGCATTATTCTTCACGGCGGCGCTGAAGTTGTTTTTGACGGCTTCCAACGCGAATATCAAGCTGGAGAAATGTGGTGGACGATGTGCTGGGAACCCCATGCGTACCGATTTGCCGGCAGACGGAATTTCGCGGTAGCCGTGAATATTGACCTCGACCAGCTCGGCAATTGCGACCCTTTTGGAGAATGCAACTGGCTGTTGCCTTTTGTTCTTATACCGTCAGAGCGCTACTGTCCGTCCGATACAGCGTCACGAGATAAGGTCCAAAACACCGGTCGACAGCTTTTCAAGGTATGGAATAAACGAGAATCGAACTGGAAACTTGAAAGCTGGTTGCTAATTCACCAGCTCATCCTAGTAGCCTGTAAGAACAAACAAAGCGCCTCACTGGAACTCACGGGCGGATTCAAAAAAATTAAAAATGCTGTCGATCTGGTGAAAAGCACTGTTGGCCGCCCGCCGTCACTAACTGAAGCGGCCGCAACATGCGGACTAAGTCCGAGCAGATTTTCAGAAGTATTCCGTCAGAACACCGGAGTCAGCTTTGGGAAATTCGCGGCGCGGGCAAGGCTGTCTTTCGCCGCACACGATTTAAAAAGCGGTGCGCTGACAGTTGAGGAAGTTTCCGAGAAATGGAAATTTTTTGACAACAGTCACTTCTGCCACGCATTTAAAGAGCTGTACGGTTACACGCCGATGCAGTTCAAAAAGATCGTCCCGAAAAAAATCAGAACACCTGGGCGATAGGCTGAATCAGTCGCGGAAAGAAAGCACCTCATCGAGAGTTTCTGTTCCGGTAAGCGCCATCAAAAGACGATCAACTCCTAGTGCGCACCCGCCGGAAGGCGGCATTGTTTCCAAACATTGGATGAAATTTTCATCGATCGGATAGACGGGTTTTCCGAGCGCCTTGCGCTGTCTACCCCACTTTTCAAAGCGGGCTCGCTGTTCGA
>JADYZA010000132.1 GCA_020853375.1 Verrucomicrobiota bacterium
CCCTGACTATGGCGGACATCAGGTGATGGCCTGTCTCGCGGTCGAAGGATTGGCGCAATCTTCAACATGGAACCCTGTTTTCTTTTGCAGCCCGGAAAACCACCGCCTCAACAAGCGACTGCACGAAATTCAAGCCGCCAGCGGAAACCTTGAAATCCGCCCAACTCCATTCACCACTCGGAAATTGCAGGGATTGCGCAACCGGTTCGCAAATGTTTCCATCGGCGCTCTGGCTCATTTACTTGGGCAGGAAAATCCGGACCTGATTCTCTGTATTCAGGGAGAAATCGAAGACGGCTCGCTCGCTCTATGCGCGACGGAACAACTGGCCACGCCGTGCATCAGCTATATTCCGGGTCCGCACCGCATGGCTTTAATGGGCGCCAAACTCGGCACCATCCGTGACCGTCTGAATGCCTGGCTTTTTGAAAAACCGGACGGTTGGATCACCATCAGCGATTCAATGAAAAATCTGCTTTGGGAACGCGGAGCCACCGAGCCGGTCGAGGTTGTCCATAACGGCATTGATATGAAACGCTTCGTGCCGCATGACAAAACAGCCTCCCGTGCGGCGCTGGGACTTCCGCCGGACAAAACAATCCTCGGGACAATCGGCCGGATCGAATTCAACCAGAAGCAACAGGATTTTCTCCTGCGAACCTTTTCCGAACACTGGAAAACCGATCCCGCGATGCATCTACTCATCGTCGGCGACGGCCCCGATCGCACTCAGCTTGAAGCGCTGATCCGTGATCTCGGAATGCAAGTGCAGGTCACCCTGCTCCCGTGGCAGGCCGACAGCACCCTTGTCTACAGCGCGATTGACCTACTGGTCATTCCGTCGCGTTTCGAAGGCGTTCCGCTCGTTATGCTCGAAGCGCTTGCCTGTGGAACACCGGTGATTGGAAGCGCCCGTGACGGCATGAAAGACATCCTGCCTGCCGCATGGACATTCGAAACCGAAAACGGCAAAGCGCTGGCCGATGCATATCGGTTTGTTTCCAAACACTGGAAAAATGAAATGCCGGCCTTGCAAAGCCGAATCCGCAACGACTTCACCCTCGAAAAATTTCAGCAGAATTTTGAGGCGGCACTGGATCGTTTCCTTATAATGAGCCGCTGATGTACCTGAACTTTTTCCAACTGAATGAATTCCCGTTCAATGTGACGCCCGATCCACGGTTTCTCTTTTTTTCTGACCGCCACCGGGAAGCCTTTGACTCTCTGCTCTACGGCGTGGAACATCGAAAGGGATTTATTGTCCTCACCGGAGAAGTCGGCTGCGGAAAAACCACCATTTGCCGGTCGGTCCTCAACAATCTTCCTGGAACCACCCGCTCCGCTTTTATTCTCAATCCGTCCCTCACCGCCGCCCAGCTGGTACGTTCCATTCTGGTCGACCTCGGCCTTGAAGCGAAAGGACAGGATAAGCTGGTGCATATCACCCAACTAAACCGGTTCCTGCTCCAATGTTTGGAAAAAGGCGAAAATGTCGCTGTGATTATCGACGAATCCCAAAATCTCGACCCGCAACTGATGGAACAAGTCCGGATGCTTTCCAATCTGGAAACCGATCAACACAAACTGATGCAGATCATTCTTTCCGGACAACCGGAACTGAAGGAACGGCTGAAACAACCCGAACTGCGCCAGCTCCGCCAGCGGGTGATGGTGCACTGCGATCTGGCTCCGCTTAGCGTGGTCGAAACGGCCCTGTATATTCAGCACCGCTTGAACGTCGCGGGCTCCGTGGATCCGGCGCAGGTTTTTAACAGCGCGGCCATTCAACGGATTCACCAATGTTCTCAAGGGATTCCCCGCCAGATCAATACAGTCTGCGACCGCTCGCTTTTATCGGCCTATGTCCGGCATGACCGCCAAGTGACTCCGCTGGATGTGCAGAACGCTCTTTCTGAGTTAAACACCCTGATCAGTCAATCCGTTACACCGGAGATTGCATGAGCCTGATTCAAGACGCACTGAAACGCAAAACGGAAGAATCCCCCTCGAACCTTCCGCCTGCCATGCAGAAACAGACGACTGGAACGCCCACGGCGGTAAAAGGGCCAAAACCCAAGCAGGTCGCACTGTTGTTGCTTCTTTTGACCCTATTTCTCGCCGTGCCGCTCGGCTACAGCATCTATCTGATAAAACCAAAGCATAAACCTGCTCCGGTCGTGGTCAAAAAAGAAGCCGTCGCCGCTCCGGCAATCCTCGAAACGGTGCCCGTTCCGCCCGCTCCTGTCCAGACACCGGAAATATCTATCGAAAAAATCGCCGTCGAACCGGTCGTCGAAGAAAAACCAGTTCAGGAAATTAAACCCGTCTGGCCGAACCTGAAGCTCACGGGTATCGCCTCCAGCGGCAGCCAGCGAATCGCCATCATCAACGGAAAAATGCTTTACGCCGGCAGAACGATCGGCGAAGTGACGATTCAGGAAGTGCGCGATACAGACATCATCGTCGAGTTCCAAGGCGAACGCCGTGTGTTGCATGTGGACGAGTAGCCACTGGACAACCGTTTTCTGATCTTCTATCATGCCGCCAGTTGGCACGGGCATGGTGTCCGTGTCTAGAGGTAAACATGGAGGGTATGGTTATGCGTTACATCGTGTCCATTGGAGTCGCCGCATTGATCGCGTCATCGGTCTCAGCTCAGGAAACCCCGAAACTGAAAGTTCCGGAAATCAAAGCTCCGGAAGTTAAAGTGGATGCCGCTAAAGCGCAAAAAGATGTCATGAAGCAAGCGGCGAGCGTCACAAACGACGTCAAAAAAGACGCTGAATGCAAAATGAAGCAGACCAAAGACCAAGCGGCTGACCTGCAGAAACAGCAGCTGAAAAAAGTCGATGAAGTGAAAAAAGAAGCCGCCAAGGGATCAGAACAGGGCAAGGCCATGCGCAAAGAAAACAGCAAGAAATGGTGGAAATTCGGAAGCAAAGAACCCGCCGCTAAATAGAACCTAAGCTTCTCTTCCAAACCCCGGAAACTCCATGCGGAGTTCCGGGGTTTTTGTTTTTATCAACTGTTCTTATCGGCCCTGCTCAAGGAAACCTTCAAGCTTCCGGATGCGGGTCGGATGACGCATTTTACGCAATGCTTTGGCTTCAATCTGGCGGATGCGCTCGCGAGTCACATTAAACTGGCGCCCCACTTCTTCCAGCGTGCGCGGATAACCGTCAGCCAAACCGAAACGAAGTGTCAGGACTTCCTGCTCGCGGGCCGTGAGCGTTTCAAGCACGTCACCGATTTTTTCCCGCAGAAGACTGAATGCAGTCATTTCGGACGGATTTTCAGCCGACTTATCCTCGATGAAGTCGCCAAAACTGGTGTCGTCGCTATCGCCGATTGGCGCCTGAAGCGAAATCGGTTGCTGGGCGATTTTTAGAATAGCCCGCACTCGTTCGACGGGAAGTTCCATTTCATCGGCCAGTTCTTCGGGCGCGGCTTCGCGACCGAATTCCTGCAACAACGTTTTTTGAACGCGCAACAGCTTGTTAATCGTTTCGATCATGTGCACCGGAATACGGATCGTGCGGGCCTGGTCGGCAATCGAACGGGTAATCGCCTGCCGGATCCACCACGTGGCGTAGGTGCTGAATTTATAGCCGCGACGATATTCGAATTTCTCAACGGCCTTCATCAGACCCATGTTGCCTTCCTGAATGAGATCGAGGAAGGAAAGGCCACGGTTGGTGTATTTTTTGGCGATGCTGATCACAAGGCGCAGATTGGCCTCGATCATTTCAGTCTTAGCCTGAAGACCTTTGCGCAACCAGCTGCGGAGCAACCGATGGTGTTCAATGAAAACGGCGGACTCCATGTGGACAATTTCTTCGAGTTCGCGCAGGCGCTTACGGGCATCGCGGATTTTCTCGTCAGCGGTTTTCGAGCGGCTCTTGTTCAGCTTATCGATTTCAGCCACCAGCTCAACAACCTCTTTATGATAGGGGTCAACCAGCGGAACGATGTCTTCGATCGCCTTCTGTTTAAAGTGCAACTGCCCAAAGTATTCAGTCAGGCGTGTTTGCGCACCTTCGAACAGCTTCTGGCCTTTTTCGCGGTCAGCCTTGGTTTTTCCATGAATGGACTCAAGGAAATATTTTCCAGCCAGCTCCTGATTACGGTGAATACCCTGTAGAACCTTCGGCAACGCGCCGAAATAATCCTCACGGCATTCGACATGTTTATCACTAACCACTCGGTCAAAACGCTGTTTACCGGTTTCAATTTTTTCGATCACGCCCAGATAAGCTTCCGTTGCGCAACCAATCCGGTTGAACAAGCTAGTAGTGTTCAGCTCAGCCTCTTCGATGCGTTTTGAAATTTCGACTTCCTGCTCGCGAGTCAGCAACGGCACCTGCCCCATCTGCTTAAGATACATGCGAACCGGGTCGTCGAGCACATCGCTACGGGCGCTTTGTTTATCGCGCTCCTCTTTTTCCATGCGCGCTTTAAAGTCCTCAACATCATCGGAGCGGATAATCTCGACTTCCATGCTTTTCAGCAGAGCCACGACCTTTTCAGCGTCTTCCGGAACCACCAAATCTTCTGGGAGAGCCTCTTCGATATCTTCATGCGTCAGAAAGCCGTGCTCCTGAGCCAAAGCAATCAGCTCCTTGATTTTTTCATTCCGCTCCTCACGCTGCATCACCGAAACCGGCAAATCCTCCGGCTGAGGAGAAAGGGAATCGAGTTCCGGATTTTCCGGCATTTCCTCGTTGGGAACCGAAATTTTCGGCAGGCGGTCTTTTTTCGGCGGAACTTTTTTGATTTCAACCGGAACCGGTGCTTTTTTGGTGACAACCTTAACCTCGGGCTGATCTTTTTTGGCCGGAGCCTTTTTCACTTCCGCTTTTTTAGCGGCTGGCGCCGGTTTAACCGCCTTCTTGGCCGCGCCCTTTTTTACGACTGGAGCCGGCTTTGTTTTCACGGTTTTCTTTACAGCAACTGCGTTCTTCTTGGTCATCTAAATCTCCGGTTTATGAGGAGGATACAAAAATTCCAACCTATGCGAAAGGCAAGCATTAATCAGCAAAGATGCGGTTGCGTCAAGGCTTTTCCCGGAACGAAAATCGGCAGTTTTTAATACTGTTTTGGAATGCATCCTGCTATTCTATAAAACGTTACGACGAAACGCCCCAACCCAACCAGGAGCATAACGTGAATCGACTTGATGAACTGCTGAAACTCACCGTAGAGCGCGGCGCCAGCGATCTGCATCTTTCCTCCAACTATTGCCCCTGTATCCGGGTCGACGGATCGATGCAGTTTCTAACCGAGCTTCCAATTCTGACACCCTCCGACAATGAAGCCATGCTGCGGGCCACTATGCCGGAATACAATCTGCTCGAATTTGACAAACTCTGGGATACCGACTACGGCTACACACTCGAAGGAGTCGGACGGTTCCGCGTTAACGTGTTCAAAGACTCCTACGGGGCGGGCGGCGTGTTCCGCTCAATTCCTGAACAGATTCCCGCGCTCGAAGACCTGGGACTCGGCTTTTCAGGTGTTTTGCGCGAACTATGCATGCACACCAAAGGTCTGGTGATCATCACCGGACCAACCGGTAGCGGGAAATCCACCACACTGGCGGCCATGATCGACCTCATCAACCGGACGCGCACCGAACACGTCATTACCATCGAAGACCCGATTGAATTCATGCATCAGTCGAAAAACTGCCTCATCAACCAGCGCGAAGTGAACCGGCACACCCGCAATTTTTCCGGCGCGCTTCGGGCTGCGTTGCGTGAAGACCCGGACATCATCCTGCTCGGTGAAATGCGCGACCTTGAAACAACGGAAATCGCCCTCGAAACCGCAGAAACCGGACACTTGGTCTTCGCCACACTGCACACCAATACCGCCACAGCCACCGTGGACCGCATCATCGACAAATTTCCCGGCGACCGTCAAAACCAGATCCGCACCCTGCTGGCCAACACGCTGACCGGTGTCATCGCGCAGACCCTCTGCAAGCGGATCGACGGCGGACGGGTGGCCGCCGCCGAAATTCTACTGGCAACCTCCGGTGTACGGGCGAATATCCGCGATCAAAAAACCCATCAGCTGCCCACCGCCATCCAGACCGGTCACAGTGTCGGCATGCGCTCATTCACCGACAGCCTGTTCCAACTGGTGCAGGATGGCATTATTTCGCCGCGTGAAGCGTACATCAAAGCCACCGACAAAATCTCGCTGGAGCAGAAATTCGCATCCGCAGGCATCGCGCTGGACAAAACCGCCACGGAAATTCCCAGAATGAACGCCGACGGCTCGCTGGAAATGACCAGCGGAGATATGAACTCCACCTCCACGCTAAAAGCAAAAGCCTGGAGGCTTTCAACCGACCGGAACACGCAGGCGCGCGACGGACATCGAGCTCTTGAACTAATTCAACGGGCCATTCAACTGGGTGCAAAAGATGTGCAAACGCTGATGATTCTGGCGGCAGCCCAAGCCGCGAACAGCGATTTTAAATCGGCCACGGAAACAGCCAAAGAAGCTATCAAACTGGCCAAGCAGGAACGCGACACTGGCTCCCTGCACGAATTGGAACTACAGCTTGGCTATTATAAAAAATCGCTCCCCCACCCCGGAGCAGTGGTCTAGATCAAGTGCCCTATCCAAGGTTTGGAAAAACATCCTAACCTCTACGTTAAAAACAAAAAAGCGGGTCTGTTTTCAGACCCGCTTTTCATAACCCAGATAGTCCGTTTATTTAACGGCACCGTCGGATTTTTCGCCGACTTTCAGAAGTCGCTTCTGTTCGGCATCCTGAAGCTTCTTAACCCCAGACCGGGAACGTTCAGCTTCGTGCTGGTTAAGCACCTTCAATTCCTCCGACTTGATCCGATTGTCTGCTTTGGTTTTGGCTGTATATCGCATGGCCAAGGACGAATCCTCCGGCAGACCGGTTTCCATATTAATGTTGTCCGGATTGGCCAAGCCGACTGTCACAAAGATAATAGTTTCTGCCTGATTCTTTTCCTTCGAGCTGTACGAGAAGAAACGACCAATCAATGGGATGCTTCCAAGGATTGGAACTTTCCGCTCCACATCATTCGCGGAAGCTTCAGTCAACCCGCCGATGGCCGCCGTTTGTCCGCTCGACAGTGCAAAAACGGTCTTGATGGTCTTTTCG
>JADYZA010000133.1 GCA_020853375.1 Verrucomicrobiota bacterium
AGCAACACCGATACATGCATAACTCCCCTTTAAACCGTCAGCATTCCGACCGTCCGGCGCGAACAGGCGGACGAAAACGTGGCCGCCCGGTTCGGAGTCATCAGCACCGTTCGGCGCATTCCATTGTCTGGAAGGCGCAGGTAACGATCCTTCTCGGGCGTCAGGTCAATCGCCCGCGAAAAATACATATACTTTGCAATGCTGTTCACGTTCATAGCCCCTCTCTAATAGCCTCCATAAAAAGCGGTCTCCGCCAGCGCCGAAACGGCGGGCAGCGCCATATCAAAATGTTCTTCACTCCAGAGTTCGATGCGGGTGAGTGTTCCAACCAGAACCACTCGGCTTTTCACCTCAACATGGGCCAGCAACTCATCCTTGATCCGCACACGCCCTTGCGCATCCACCGTCAGCGCGTCGGCCGACGCTGTCATCGCGCGCACAGCCTGCTCGTCTTGGGTATCCACAGCGCCTGACTCCCGTAATTGCCGCAAACGACGATTCATTTCAGCCAGCGTATAGAGATAGAGACATTTACGATCCGGATGCGGAAAAACGTATAAACGGGGTGTTTCACCCATCATTCCACGCCAATCCGACGGAATAATCAGTCGCCGCTTAGGATCCAGAGAGTGGTGAAAGGATCCTACGAATAACTCCTCAGCTTTTGATTCTACTGTATTCATACTCCATTTCGCCCTTCTTGGCTCCAACTTATGTCACTCGGCCCCACCTCCCGTCAAATTATTTTTATCTTTTTTTAAAAAATTGGAGAAGGTACACGACCATTTGACTAATGGGAAGAATTTGGATAATCTTTTTGCAGAAAAAGGAGATTCGTTATGAAGAAGTCTGTAGTCGTACTCGTTGTACTCGCCGCCGTCGCCTCGACATTCGCAATGTCGAAAGCTCCGGAAGCCGAAAAATCAGTCAGCGCTGACAAAGCGTGTGCGGTCAAAGAAGTCTGCCCGTCATGCAAAGCTGCCGCCGGCGGAGTGTGTTCACACTGCAAAGCAAAAGCGGACGCGATCAAAGCGGCGGCAGAAAAAGCCAGTTGCACCAACGGCGTCTGTCCGTTGAAAAAATAGGTTTGTCGCTCCTTAACCCGACCTGTACAACCCCTCCGTCAATGGAGGGGTTTTTATTTTCCAACGGTTGGAAAATTTTATTCCGCCAAAAGTTGCCACTATGAAACCTGCCTTATTTGGGAAAACACTTGCTGAGCTGACCGAGCTGACGGCTGAACTCGGCTTGCCGAAATTCACCGGAAAGCAACTGGCCGACTGGCTCTATCACAAAGAAATTTCCTCAATCGCCGAGATGAGCAATCTGTCGAAGAAAGCCCGCGAACTGCTGGAAGAAAATTATGTTTGCGGACTGCGTGAACCCAGCAAGGTGCAAACCAGTGCCGATGGAACAAAAAAATACCTCTTCGAAACCCAGACCGAAAAATTCATTGAAACCGCAATGATTCCAGACAAAGGACGCCGTACGGTTTGTGTTTCGTCGCAAGTCGGCTGCAAAATGGGGTGTCAGTTCTGTATGACCGGAAAGCAGGGCTTTCAGGGACAGCTTTCAGCAGGAGATATCGTCAACCAAATCCGCAGCATTCCCGAACACGCCGAAATCACCAATATTGTTTACATGGGCATGGGTGAACCGTTCGACAACCTTGATGAAGTTCTCAAAAGCATTGAGATATTAACTGCGGACTGGGGTTTCGCTATGAGTCCGCGCCGCATCACCGTTTCATCCGTCGGCATCACGCCGAAACTGATCCGGTTCCTTAACGAGAGCGAGGCGCACCTGGCCATTAGTCTGCATACGCCGTTTGATGAAGAACGTCAGCAACTGATGCCGGTTCAGGGCGCCTACCCGCTAAGCGACATTATTGATGTAATCCGGCAGTGGAATTTTCACGGGCAGCGCCGCGTTTCGTTTGAATATATTGTTTTCCACGGAATCAACGATACGGCCCGGCACGTTAAGGAACTCAGTCGGCTGCTTGCCGGAATTCGCTGCCGCATTAATCTCATTCGCTTTCATCCCGTACCCGAAACGCCGTTGCCGGCCACCGATGAAACCGCTTTGCAATGGTTTAAGGATGAACTAAATAACAAAGGAATTCTTACCACCATCCGCGCCTCACGCGGAGAGGACATTTCGGCCGCCTGCGGCCTGCTCTCGACCGAAAACGCCGCAGCCAAAAAGAAACCTCCTTTCCAATGTTCGGAATAGCGTGCCGTTTTGGCGCAGTCAGCCTATCAAGTGGGACAACTCGGTCAAGGCTCCTTTCCAATCATTGGAAGTGCAAATCACTGCAACCAACTAATAACCAATAACTAATAACCCATTACTTCTACTAGGCACACTACCTGCTTTTACCAGACCGTCTTTTGAATTTTAACTGAAAGGGATCAAACCATGGCAACGACAAGCAAAGTTTTAGGAATCGACCTCGGGACGACCAATTCCTGTATGGCGATTATGGAAGGTGGAGAACCCACTGTTATTCCAAACGCCGAAGGTGGACGCACAACCCCGTCGGTGGTGGCATTCACCAAAGACGGCGAGCGGCTCGTAGGTCAGGCGGCAAAACGCCAAGCGGTGACCAACCCGAAAAATACGGTTTTCTCCGTAAAACGTTTTATGGGCCGCAATTATGCGGAAGTCGCCCACGAAATCGAACTGGTTCCTTACCAGGTGGTAAAAGCTGCGAACGGCGATGCCAACATTAAGATCGGCGACAAAACCTACGCCCCGCCTGAAATCTCCGCGATGATTCTGCAGAAGATGAAAACTGATGCGGAAGCTTACCTCGGCGAAAAAATCACGCAGGCCGTCATCACGGTTCCGGCTTATTTCAATGACCGCCAGCGTCAGGCCACCAAAGATGCCGGAAAAATCGCCGGACTTGAAGTGCTCCGTATCGTCAATGAACCGACGGCCGCTTCACTGGCCTACGGTCTCGACAAAAAGCACGACGAAAAAATTGCCATCTATGACCTCGGCGGCGGAACGTTCGATATTTCCGTACTCGATATCGGCGACGGCGTTTTCGAAGTGGCCGCGACCAACGGCGACGGACACCTCGGCGGCGATGACTTCGACCAGAAAGTGATGGACTGGCTGGTTCAGGAATTCAAAAAAGAACAAGGCGTGGATCTTTCGAAAGATCCGATGGCTCTGCAACGTTTGAAAGAAGCCTCGGAAAAAGCCAAATGCGAACTTTCCAGCTCGCAGTCGACTGACATCAACCTGCCGTTCATTACGGCGGATGCCAGCGGCCCAAAACATATGAACGTCACCCTGACCCGTTCCAAGTTGGAACAGCTCGTGGACGATCTGATTGCCCGTGCCGAAGGTCCGGTGAAGGCTTGTATGCAGGATTCCAAGCTGAGCATCGGCCAGATCGACGAAGTAATTTTGGTCGGCGGTTCAACCCGCATGCCGCGCGTCCAGAATTCGGTGAAAGCGCTCTTCGGCGGCAAAGAACCGCATAAAGGCGTGAACCCGGACGAAGTCGTCGCGGTCGGCGCAGCAATTCAGGGCGGCATTATGAAAGGCGAAGTGAAAGATGTGCTTCTGCTCGACGTTACGCCACTGACTCTCGGAATCGAAACGCTCGGTGGTGTACGCACCCCGCTGATCGAACGCAACACGACGATCCCGACCAAGAAGAGTGAAATTTTCTCAACGGCCGCCGACAACCAGTCCGCCGTGGATATTCACGTCCTTCAGGGCGAACGTAAAATGGCCCGCGACAACAAGACGATCGGCCACTTTCAGCTCGACGGTATTCCGTCGGCCCCGCGCGGTGTGCCGCAGGTTGAAGTGACGTTCGACATCGATGCCAACGGTATTCTGAACGTGAAGGCCAAAGACCTCGGCACCGGCAAGGAGCAGCACATCACCATCACCGCTTCGAGCGGTTTGTCGAAAGACGAAATCGAAAAGATGATGAAGGATGCCGAAGCCCACGCGGCCGAAGATGAAAAGGCTAAAGCGCACGCCGATCTGCACAATCAGGCCGACAGCACCGTTTTCCAGACAGAGAAATTCCTGAAGGAAAACGGCGACAAGATTTCCGCCGACAAGAAAGCGGAAGTTGAAAAAGCCATTGAGCCGGTGAAGGAAGCTCTCAAGAGCGACAACGATGAGCAGATCAAGTCGGCTATGGAAAAACTGAACGAAGCCATGCAGGCGGCGGCAACGGAAATGTATTCCAAGGCGCAGTCTGAAGCGCAGGCACAGCAGCAACAGCCGGGCGGCGAACAGCCGAAGGGCGAGAAGCAGGCCGAGGGCGACGTGATCGATGCCGACTACAAGATGGACGACGATAAGAAAAAGTAATCTCAGATATTAACTGGTTACGGCGGCGCGGTCTGCGCCGCCGCAAAGAAAGTAGAACCCAAACAAGGAGGAGTGCATACATGAACATTAAACCGTTAGGCGACCGCGTATTGGTCGAACCGATTAAAGAAGCCGAAATGAAAAAAGGCGGAATCATCATTCCTGACACCGCTAAAGAGCGTCCGCAGGAAGGCAAAGTGATTGCGCTGGGAACCGGCAAGCTGGACGACAACGGCAAAGTCATTCCCTTCAACGTGAAAAAAGGCGACACCGTGCTCATGCCGAAATACGGCGGAACGGAAGTCAAGATGGGCGGCAAGGAATACCAGATCATGCGCGAAGAAGATATTCTCGCTGTGATCGGCTAACAAAAAACTTATAAGGAGAAGCATAAATGGCTAAACAGATGAAATTTGATGTAGATGCCCGCGACGCGATGCTCAAAGGCGTAGAAAAGCTGAGCCGCGCGGTCAAAGTCACCCTCGGCCCGAAAGGCCGTAACGTGATCCTCGACAAGAAATACGGCTCACCGACCGTCACCAAAGACGGCGTGTCAGTCGCTAAAGAAATCGAGCTGGAAGATCCCTTTGAAAACATGGGCGCACAGATGGTTCGTGAAGTGGCCAGCAAGACCAGCGACATCGCTGGAGACGGTACCACTACCGCGACCGTTCTGGCCGAAGCGATCTATCGCGAAGGTTTGAAGAACGTAACCGCCGGCGCCAATCCGATGAGCCTCAAGCGCGGTATCGACAAAGCATCCGAAGCTCTGGTCGATGCTCTCGCCAAGATGAGCAAGAAAACAAAATCCACTGCGGAACTCGCTCAGGTCGGAACCATTTCCGCCAACGGCGATACAGCGATTGGAAAAATCATTGCCGATGCAATGGCTAAAGTCGGCGAAGACGGCCCGATCACCCTCGAAGAATCCAAGTCGATGGAAACCAGTCTCGAAGTCAAAGAAGGCATGCTCTTCGACAAGGGTTACCTCTCGCCCTACTTCGTGACCAACGCCGAAGCGATGGAAGCCGAACTGGAAGATCCTTACATTCTGCTGTTCGAGAAAAAGATCTCGAACCTGCAGGACATGCTTCCGCTCCTCCAGAACGTGGCCAAGAGCGGCAAACCGCTGATGATCATCGCGGAAGACATTGAAGGCGAAGCGCTGGCGACTCTCGTCGTCAATAAACTGCGCGGAACCCTGAATGTCTGCGCCGTAAAGGCTCCGGGATTTGGCGACCGCCGCAAAGCCATGATGGAAGATATCGCCATCCTGACCGCCGGTAAATTCGTCACCGAAGACCTCGGCATCAAGCTCGAAAGCGTCACACTGGCTGACCTCGGTCGCGCCAAACGTGTAACCGTCAGCAAAGATGAAACGGTTATCGTCGACGGCGCCGGCAAAAAAGTGGACATCAACGCCCGCGTTGACCAGATCAAGCGCCAGATTGCGGAAACCACGTCGGACTACGACCGTGAAAAACTGCAGGAACGTCAGGCGAAACTCGCTGGCGGTGTGGCGGTTATCAACATCGGCGCGGCTACCGAATCCGAAATGAAGGAAAAGAAAGCCCGCGTTGAAGATGCACTGCACGCAACCCGCGCAGCCGCCAAAGAAGGTATTGTGCCGGGCGGTGGCGTGGCCCTGATCCGCGCTCAGAAGGCTCTTGACGCCCTCAAGCTCGAAGGCGACGAAGCCATCGGCGCCCAGATTGTCCGTAAAGCCTGCGAAGCCCCGCTCCGCCAGCTGGTGGACAACGCCGGAATCGAAGGAGCCATCGTTGTTCAGGAAGTCAAAAAAGCCAAAGGCAACAATGGCTACAACGTCGCCACTGGCGAATATGTGGACATGATCGCCGCCGGCATCATCGACCCGACCAAAGTGACCCGCTCTGCCTTGCAGAACGCGGCCAGCATTGCGGGTCTGCTGCTGACGACCGAATGCATGATCACCGACCTGCCGGAAAAGAACAAACCGGCTATGCCTGACATGGGCGGCATGGGCGGCGGCATGGGCGGCATGATGTAAGTCGCTGATAAAAGCCAAATTGCCGTTTGACGGCGGAAAGCGGGGCGTGTAGATTACGCCCCGCTTTTTAGTTTCCAATGAGAGGAATAATCGCACTATGAACTTCGAATATCTGACCAAAGCAGAAGAAAAAATCGGCAGCATCCCGACGCTGGTGAATCTCGTTTCCTACCGTACCCGTCAGCTCATCCGCGGTGAACGTCCGATGGTCAAGCGCGACTTCCCGGAACAGGACTATCACGACATCGTTCTCAAAGAAATTGTCGAAGGCAAGCTGACCGTTGAAATGGGTATTCAGCCCATCGATATGGGGTCCTCTTTTGACACCTTCGATGAAGGTTCCGACATCGTTCTGTAACCATGTCCCAAAAGGCAAAAGAATCCCGGGATGCTTCCGGCGTGCTGGCCACCAACCGCAAAGCGTTCCGGGATTTTCACGTCCTGGAAAAGCTCGAAGCCGGCATTGAACTGCGCGGCACTGAAGTAAAATCCATCCGAGACGGGCATATTCGAATCGACGAAGCCTATGCTCACATTGAGAACGGTCAGGCGGAAGTTCTCCAGATGACCATTCAGCCGTACACCCACGGCAACGTCCACAACCACACCCCCACCCGCCCGCGCCGACTGTTGCTGCACAAAAAAGAGATCACTCGTCTGCAAAGTAAAATCGGAGAAAAAGGGCTGACGCTCGTGCCGCTCAAAGCCTATCTCAAAGACGGCAAGGTCAAAATCGAGCTGGCGCTCTGCAAAGGCAAAGACACGGTGGATAAGCGCGAGACCTTGAAAAAGAAAGCCACCGACCTCGACACCCGCCGCGCCCTGCGTAACCGATAATTTTCCAAGCATTGGAGCCGCAGTTTTTATGAGAAGTCGCGAAGCCATGAAATGGGAAGAAACGCTTAAAGGTGTTTTTGACGCCATTGATCACGAACTCGAAGCCGAATACGGCACAAGATACACGCTTCATCCTTCTCGTCCAGAGCATGGGGTCACCGCCAATCCGGAAACCGACGGACTTTTTAATGTCGGCGCGGCCTTTTCGGCGGGCTTCGGCTCGAAATACGGCCCCGGCTATGTCGTCGATATCTGCCTGTCCACACTCCGGCAGGTTCCGGTGGAAATCCGCGCGGAGATTAAAGAAAAAGTTTTTCAAGGTTTGGAAAAAAGACTGCCGACAGCCTTTCCCAGCAAAGCAATTCATGTTTCAGAAGAAAACGGTGTCATCCGCATTCACGGAGATCTGAGTCTGGATGATTGAGTCTCGAAGTCGTAGCCCCAGACCGGCTTGTCGTTGATATCAAAGTATATTTTCTCCGAGTCAGGACTCCAGCGCAGGTTCTCCTTCAATATTCCAGCTGGCGCATTGGTGTATTCCGACAGATAAAAAACCGTATGCCAGAGCCGATGGTCACGCACAGCGATTTTGAATCCAGGCTTGGAATAATAATAAACGTGCTGAAGCCGCGCTTCGCGAACGCTATCGGGAGACGCCAAAATCTGCACGGTTTTTACCGGCGGTGTAAAAATCCGGAAAGAGACAAACAGAACAAACCCCATCAGCGCCAAAAAACCGACAGCGCGTAACGGCGGCATCCCGCTGAAAAAAGTCCGTTTATGAAACCGGTCCATTATTTCTCTTTAACCTGTTCCGTCTGACCGGGCAACCTGCTGAAAAACTTTTTGATCTGAAACTTACGGTCAATGTCCTTGAACGAAAGAATGAGCATTGCGCCGATCAGCAAAACGGCGCACACGTTAACAAGAACCATCTGAATCTTGATGTTCACTTTCCGGCGGGTGATACCGTGCCAGAGTGAAAAAACAATATGTCCGCCATCGAGAACCGGAATTGGAAGAAGATTCAGAATCGCGAGGTTGATGTTGAGAAAACGGATCAGTCCCAGCGTATTCAGCATCCCCATCTTGATCGACATAGTCAGCATAGTGAAAATCGCGATTGGCCCGCCCAACCCGCCCGCCGCCTGTTTGGATTCCGACGGCGTGACCAGCGCTTTAAGTACGCGAACAATGGCCAGCGCATCGGATTTGAGCTGATCGGCCGGATTTTTATACAGCATCCACGGCAGGCCGCTGCCGCCAAGTTGAACGCCGACCATGATGCGGTCATATTCCGCATTATATTCCGGAACGAGAAAGAGGTGAAGTGTTTCACCTTTGCGCTCAACCGTGAGCGATGCCGGAACGCCCGGCTGGGCCGCCTGAACCAGTTCGGTGAAATGTTCCCAGCCTAGCACCGCCGTGCCGTTAAACGTCAGCGCCGTGTCTCCGCTTTTCACGCCCGCCAAGTCGGCAGGACTGCCTTTGGTGACCGCGCCGAACAGACAGGGAATCGCAGGCTTGATGCCATCAATAATCCGTTCGCCGGTTTCAATTTTTACAACCGGAATGGCCAGTGTTCTGCCATCGCGCAAAACAATATCCGGCGTGTCGTTATTCTTGAGCAAAGTTTCGACGGTGAAGTCATACCAGTTTTTGACGGCGGCGCCGTTGACTGCGATAATTTCATCGCCCTGCCGGAGCCCGGCGGCGTAGGCGGCGCTGTTAGTTTCAATGCTTCCAATGATTGGCCGGATTTGCGCGCCTGCTTCGTGACCGGGAATCAGCCAGATGGCCAGTGCCAGCAGAATCGCCAGAGCGATATTTCCGAGCGGTCCGGCAACAGCGACCGCGATTTTTTTCCATGGTGAAACTTCCGGATAGTTTTCTACGGATGCGTCACCTTGGATTTTTTCCATCCCTTCGGGATCGAGCTGCGGAAGCGAGACGTAACCGCCAAACGGGATCCAGCCGATTTTGTAGAGAATGCCGTCCTTTTCCCATTTAAAAATGGCGTGCCCAAAGCCGATCGAAAAGGTTTTGACGACCAGTCCGCAACGGCGCGCCACGATGAAGTGGCCGAATTCATGAACGAAAACCGTCACGCCGAAAAGAAACAGCGCGATAAAAACGGTATATAAAACGGTCCAGCCCGTCAGAAGAAGTTCAAG
>JADYZA010000134.1 GCA_020853375.1 Verrucomicrobiota bacterium
ACCCCAAGGATTTCATTAGAAAATAGCGTTCCGTTTAGATCAATCGGGCCAACCATCCCGTTACGGTAGAAGAAATCGGCACCTTGTTCGGGGCCGAATGTTTTCCAAGTATTGGAAGTTGTTTTTTCAATACCTGGAACCATGTTGAAAGGAATAATGGCCACATCCGACGCCTGCATGTTTTCAAACAGCCGGAGCTTCATATTCCGATAAACATCCATGCTCCCATGCCGGTCGAGATGGTTCGGAAGCACATTCAGAAGCAGGCCGATATCTGGGCGAAAATCCTGCACCGTCTCGAGCTGAAACGAACTGACTTCTATCACCAGCCAGTCCGGCACTTCCGGAAGCATCACCGCTCCGCAAACAGGAAACCCATAATTTCCGCATGGCACGGCGGTTTTCCCTGACTGCGCCAGAGATTCAACGATCCATTTCACAACCGTGCTCTTACCATTGGAGCCGGTCACTGCGATCACCGGACAATTCCTCCGCGACCAGCCCAGCTCCAGCTCTGAAAGAAGAGGAATACCGCGCCGCGTTAAATCGGTTATCCAGGGATGCTGCAGCGAAAATCCAGGACTGATAATTGCAACTTCGGGATCGAAATGGAGGTCTTCGTAACGGTAATCCGGCGTGATTTCCTGGCAGATGCTGGCCACCGTTGCACCCTCGGAGCGCAACAAAGCCTCTGCGGCCCTCCCGCTACGTCCGCACCCGACAACCAGAGCTGTTTTGTATTTATGCACGTTGCGGATACTTACGGAAAGCATCTTGCTCATCAAGCACTATGCGGCGTATTTGGAGGTCAGACACACAGAATCCAGTCAGAGCTGGATTCCGAAAAAATTCTTCGCGTTATTGAAACAGATATTTTCAACCATCGAGCCGAGCAGCTCCATGTCCGCCGGAATTTCACCATTCTCCACATCGTTACCGATGAGATTGCAGAGGACGCGACGGAAATATTCGTGCCGCGGATACGAGAGGAAGCTGCGAGAGTCGGTTAGCATTCCGATAAAGCGACTGAGCAGTCCAAGCGAGGAAAGCGCATTCATTTGCTTTTCTATGCCGTCTTTCTGATCGAGGAACCACCAGCTTGAGCCAACTTGCATCTTCCCCAGACACGAGCCGTCTTGATAGTTTCCGATCATCGTCGCCATCAGCTCGTTATCGCACGGGTTGGCATTGTAAAGAATGGTTCTGGCCAGCTGGCTCGTGGAGTCGAGCCGGTCGAGCAGACGGATCAACCCCGGCCCCTGACGGTGATCTGCAATGGAGTCGAAGCCTGTGTCTGGCCCCAGCGTTTTAAACAACCGACTACTTGTGTTACGAAACACCCCGACGTGGAGTTGCTGCGTCCAGTCGCGCGCATGGTTCATTTTCCCGACCTCATACAAAAAGGCCGCTTCGAATTTCTCTCGCTCGGGCCGCTCGATCACCGCACCGCTTAACGCCTTTCGAAAGATGCTGTTCAGTTCAGGCAAAGAAGCCTCGACATCCGGAACATACGCAACGCCGTGGTCGGAGAGGCGACAGCCGACGGAATGGAAAAATTCATGCCGCACATCCACCGCCTGGATCAGGGATGAAAAATCATGGATCGCCGAGCCGGAAACAGTTTCCAAGGTTTGAATGTATGTTTTCCAAGCTTTGGAATCGGCCAGATTCATCGCCTTATCGGGGCGGAAGGTCGGCAGCACCTTGATCTCAAATCCGCTGGCAAAAATCTGTTTATGGTATTCCAGAGAATCCACCGGATCATCAGTGGTGCAGACCAGCTTCACGTTCATCTTGCGCATCAGGTTGCGCGCGGAGAATTCCGGCATGCGCAGCATCGCCGTGCATGCGTCAAAAATTTCATCAGCGGTTTCCGGACTCAGCAGTGTGTCGATTCCGAAATAACGCTGAAGCTCCAGATGGGTCCAGTGATAAAGCGGGTTGCGCAGAGTCTGCGGAACCGTCTCCGCCCATTTCTGAAATTTTTCACGCCACGGAGCCGTTCCGGTTACAAACTCTTCCGCCACGCCGTTGGCTCGCATCGCGCGCCACTTGTAATGGTCGCCGCCAAGCCATATCTCGCCGAGGTTGTCATAGCGCCGGTCTTCCGCAATATCTTTGGGGGACAAATGACAGTGATAGTCATAGATCGGCATTTTCACCGCATGGTCGTAATAAAGCCGCCGCGCCGTCTCCGTCTGCAGCAGAAAATCTCCGTCCATGAATTTTTTCATAAGAACTAGTTCCATTGCGTGTGAAAAAACTCGCCGCGAGGTCTGTCAATCCGCTCGTAGGTGTGCGCACCGAAATAGTCGCGCTGAGCCTGAAGCAGATTGGCTGAACCACGCGCCGTGCGGAAGCCGTCATAATAGGAAAGAGCCGAACTCATCGCCGGAGAAGCAATCCCCGCGCGGGTCATGCAGGCCACGGCATTCCGCCAATGAACCTGCGCTTCGCTAACCGATTCCGCCACGAGCGGATCGAGCAGCAGGTTTGAAATGTCCGGATCGCGCTGAAACGCTTCTTTGATGGTCCTTAACAGCGTTGAACGAATGATACATCCACCGCGCCACAGTTGCGCCAGCCGCGCCAGATCAAGTTTCCAGCCTCGCTCTTTCGACACGGCCTGAATCAGCTGGAACCCTTGCGCGTAAGAAATAATTTTGGAGCCGTACAACGCCTGCTTCACCTCTTCAACAAAATCCTCCTGCTCCGCATCGATCTCGGACTTCGGGCCGTCCAACCATTTCGAAGCCTGCTCGCGATCCTCTTTGAGAGCGGAAAGACAGCGCGCAAAAACAGCTTCGCCAATCAACGGTAACGGCTCGCCCGCTTCCAGCGCCGCCATCAGCGTCCATGTGCCGGTGCCCTTCTGTCCGGCGGTATCAAGAATCACATCCACCGTCTGTTCGCCATCGGCGGTCTCATAAGCAAGAATATCTCGGGTGATCTCGATCAGATACGAATCAAGCTTGCCTTTATTCCATCGTCCAAACACTTCGGACATCGCGACATTCGACATTTTCAATCCGTCGCGCATCACCTGATAGGTTTCGCAGATCATCTGCATATCGCCGTACTCGATGCCGTTATGAACCATCTTCACAAAATGTCCGGAACCGCCGGGTCCGATCCAATCCACACAAATCTCTCCCTCCGGAGTGCGAGCGGCAATCGCTTCAAAAATCGGCTGGATCAGTTCCCATGAGCCAGTCGAGCCGCCGGGCATCAAGGCCGGACCGTTCAGCGCGCCCTCTTCGCCACCGGAAACTCCGCAACCAACAAAAAGAAATCCCTTTTCCTCGCAGAATTGAATGCGCCGTTCGGTGTCTTCCCACTGCGAATTGCCGCCATCAATCACCACGTCGCCGGGTGCAAGAAGCGGAGCCAGATCGTTCAGCACCGAATCCACCGGCGATCCGGCTTTGATCATCATCATGATCTTGCGAGGACGCTGGATGGACTCCACAAATTCCTTCAGGCTGCCCGCATGAACAAAGCCTTCTTTATATTTGCCGGCAAAGGTTTTCCGCAACGACTCGCTCCAGTCGTAGCAGGAAACCGAAAAACCTTTTGAGACCATATTGCGGGCAAGGTTGGAACCCATTACGCCCATGCCGATCATTCCAATATCCGTCTTATTCATAGAACATTCCTTCAGCGGTCAAATTTTTTCCTGTACGCCCAAAGACCCAGCGCGGGATTGCTGATGTAAAAAATCTCTTCGCCGTCCGGAAGCGTGTTATATCCGTCCTTCAGTTTTTCCGGATTGTAGCGCGCGGCCATTTCGTCATACGGAACAGCGTTGAATCCGACCGACCGGACCTCATCCAGCGTGACATCCGGGCCGGGGCAGTACGTGATATCAAACCGTCCTTCGGATGAACCATGAATCAAGTGCGCCGCCGCACTGAGATTATTGCGCAGCTCTTCGTTTTCTTCGACGGCCTTCAGCGTGGCCGGAGTTCCGCGATAGCCATACTTGCGAATCAGTTCATCAATCTTATGGTCTTCGCCGAATTCCTTGAGCGCCGGAGCCAGCACAATCAGCTCGCCGCCGTCGGCAATCGCCATGCGTGTGCGGTACACCGCTTTATTGCCTAGCCAAGTGCTCTGAAATTCGTGCGGATCAAGATACACAACCACCTTCTTCGGCTCGCGGTCGAGCAGTGTGATGTTCACCTTGCGCGCCAGCTCGCATGCCTCGCTATACACCCGAATATCGTCTCCGGCGTAAAATCCGCGCATGTGCATTTTGCCAGCCTCATAGTCCTGCTCCATGACCGTCAGGATATACGTGATCGG
>JADYZA010000135.1 GCA_020853375.1 Verrucomicrobiota bacterium
GTACCGTACCGTGGTCGCTTTAGCTTTGATATCGCGGTGCAAGCTGAACCTTCAAATGCCGCGGCGGCCCGAAGGCCGCGTTCAGAAAATACGCCTAAGACGCTTTTTCTGTCAAATATTATTTAAAAAATAGCTTAATGCCTGAGATACAGCCCCACCTGCAGCTCGATCTGCCGCGCAAGGTCATTCAGGGCATTATCGCGCGTATTCTGCTCGGTCACGCGGTTGGCGAACTCGCTGCCCAGAACGTTATAGCTGCCGATAGAAACAAGACTGCGCCTCAAAACCGCCTCCCCACTGGCAGTATCAACCAGCGTCATGGAGGTCAAAAGCTTGAGCTGCCCGCGTGTCGCATCCGAAGACTTGGTGATATCGAGATCGGTTTTTGTTTCACGGATCGGCTGGACCGTCAGTTTGTATTTAGGCTGCGCGGGCCGCCCGTCGCGGTAGAAACGGTCGATCAGCGCATTCCGCAGATACTGCCCGTCCCTGTCGGGAATATTCTCGATGGCGACCTGCCCGAAATCGGACTGGATGGACGAACTCTGCGCCCCCTCGCCGGAAGACTCTCCGTACATTGGTGTAAAACCGCACCCCGAAAGCCCCAGGGCGGAACCACACAGCAACAGCGTCAAAGCAACCTGTCTCATCCGATCACCACATTCACAATGCGGCCCGGAACGACAATGACTTTCCGGACCTGTTTCTCACCAATCGCACGCTTCACGTTTTCCTCGGCCAACGCGATATCCTCCGCCGTCTTCTGATCCGCATTCGCAGGCAGAGTAATGGAGGCACGCAGTTTCCCGTTCACCTGCACACCGATCGTCACCGTATCGGCCACCAGCAGGGCGGGATCAGACTTCGGCCATGGCTCCTGCGTCAGCAGGCTCTTATGCCCCATCTTCTCCCACAATTCCTCCGCCAGATGCGGCATCATCGGGTTGATCAGGATGATAAAGACTTTCGCCGCCTCGGCCAACGCCGCCTTCTCATCAGCGGAACCAGCGGCAAAACCAGTAAACCCGTTATAAAATTCACGGATTTTCGCCACTGCCTTGTTCATCTGAAACGCTTCGATATCCTCGCCTACGCCCTTGATCGTCTTATGCGTCAGGCGGCGCAGTTCCAATGCCTTAGCAGAAAACTCGCCACTGAAACCTTCGGCGCCGGACAAATCCAGATCGCGGATCGCGGAATAAGCCCGGTTTACGAACCTCCACGCGCCCTCTATCCCCGACTCCGTCCACTCCAGATCGCGCTCGGGCGGCGAGTCGGAAAGAATGAAAAGCCGCGCCGCGTCCGCGCCGTAAGTCTCCAGAATATCCTCGGGGTCAACGACGTTCTTCTTCGACTTCGACATCTTGATCGTCGCACCGATTTTGATCGGCGCGCCCGTCTGCGCATGAACGGCCTTGCCGTCCTGCTTGACGACATCGGCAGGAAACACCCACTTGCCCTCGGCATCCTGATAAGTCTCATGCGTCACCATGCCCTGCGTGAACAAACCGAGGAACGGCTCGTCGCAATCAACATAACCGCAATCGCGCATGATCTTCGTGAAAAACCGCGCATAAAGCAGGTGAAGAACCGCATGCTCCACCCCGCCGATATACTGCTCCACGGGCATCCAGTATTTCGCCTTGTCCTTGGCGACGGGAAGCTTTTCGTTTTTCGGATCGCAATACCGGAATTGATACCAGCTCGACTCAAAAAAAGTATCGAAAGTATCCGTCTCGCGCCGCGCCGCTTTTTTGCATTTCGGGCAATCGACATTTTTCCAGGTCGGATGATGCTCAAGCGGATTCCCCGGTTTATCAAAACTCACATCGTCGGGCAGCGTGACGGGCAACTGACTCTCAGGCACAGGCACAACACCACAGCTTTCGCAGTGAATGACAGGGATCGGACAGCCCCAGTACCGCTGCCGCGAAACGCCCCAGTCGCGTAAACGGAACTGCGTCGTCCCGAAACCCGTCTTATTCGCTTCGCAGCGCTTGATGACTTCCGCCTTGGCATCCTCGACATCCATCCCGTCCAGCCATTGCGAATGCGCCAGCTTGCCCGGACCGTTATAGGACTCCTTGGAAAGGTCGATACCTTCCTCGGGAATCACGACAGGCAAAATCGCCAACTTGTATTTCGTGGCGAACTCATAATCGCGCTGATCGTGCGCCGGAACGCCGAAAATAGCACCCGTCCCGTAATCCATCAGGATGAAATTCGCGATATAAACCGGAACCTCACGGCCCAATAAAGGATGCGTGGCTTTAAATCCGGTATCGAACCCGATCTTCTCCGCCTGCTCAATGGCGGCTTCCGACGTTCCTCCCGCCCGGCATTCCTGCTGAAACGCTTCGAAGCCCTTCTTGTCTGCCGCCAGCTTCGCGCTCAGCGGATGATCGGGAGCAAGAGCAAGAAACGACGCACCGAACAAAGTATCCGGCCGCGTGGTAAACACCTCGATCTTTTCATCACGCCCGACAATATCCCACTTGAACTGCAGCCCCTTGGATTTTCCGATCCAGTTCGCCTGCATGATCCGCACCTTCTCCGGCCAACGCGGCAGATCGTCGAGGCACGACAAAAGCTCCTCGGCATAATCCGTAATCTTTAAAAACCACTGGTTCAGCTTCCGGCGTTCGACCGGCGCGCCCGTGCGCCAGCCCTTCCCGTCGATCACCTGCTCGTTCGCAAGCACGGTATTGTCCACCGGATCCCAGTTAACGATGGACTCTTTCCGGTAAGCGATCCCCTTCTCCAGAAACTTGAGAAACATCGCCTGCTCGTGGCGGTAATAATCGGGATCGCAAGTCGCCACTTCCCGTTCCCAGTCAATCGACAATCCCATGGATTGTAATTGCGTCCGCATCGCGCGGATATTCTCATGCGTCCACTTCTTCGGATGCTCCCCGCGCTCAATCGCCGCATTTTCGGCAGGCAATCCAAAAGCATCCCAGCCCATCGGATGAATGACGTTGAACCCTTTGGCCGTCCGGTAACGGGCAACGACATCGCCCAGCGTGTAATTCCTTACATGCCCCACATGGATACGGCCGGAAGGATACGGAAACATCTCCAGCACATAATATTTCGGCTTGTCCGATTGTTCGGAAACGGCAAAACTCTTGCGCTCGTCCCAGACGCGCCGCCATTTCTTTTCAGTGTCTTTGATATTGTAACGCTCGCTCATCCCAAAACTTCCGGGCCGTTTTCCGGCCCGGGACCAGTCTCTAAAATTGAATTAGCTGTATTATTAGTCGGTCTCGCCCAGATGAGCAACCCGCAACTGCCGCGCACGGGTCAGGATCGCATCCTCAAGCTTCCGGGTTGTATCCTCGGCGACCTTGGCATCCACCCAGCCGCTGCCGCTTTTGACCTGCCGGAACGCCTTGACCTTGACGCCGTCCGACTTCAGCTCCCGGCCCATAATAAAGACGTTAAGCTTCAACCGCTCATTCGGAGTCTCAGGATCGGTATACCACTCCGTAAGAATTACGCCGCCGAACGGGTCGGCACTGGCCAGCGGAATAAAGGACACGGTATCCAAAGCCGCCCGCCACAGGAAACCGTTAACGCCGACAGCGCTCGCGCCGACATCATCTTTCTTCTTACCGCCTCCAAGAAGACCGCCATCGCCGAAAATGCTGTCAGGTTTTTCATAAATATTGTTGTCGCCGCCCAATTCGCGGTTCACGCTGGTCGGGTATTTGGCCTCTCCCTTAACATCACCGCATCCGGTAAGAGAAAACGAAGCCCCCATCAACGCAAGGGTAA
>JADYZA010000136.1 GCA_020853375.1 Verrucomicrobiota bacterium
AAGGTTGTTGGTCGCCAGATAGCTTTTCACAGCCGCAATGGATGCATCACGTTGGGCTTAGAGCCATATTCCCGGCTTCGGAACCCGTTGCCTGCAGATCGGTCACGCTGATGTGGCAGACATTGACGTCCGGAAGATTGCGTGCGGCTTTAAAATAGGCGCCGATCTCCAGCGACTGCGGTGATAAATCATTAACCACCAGCAACACGTCGTCATACGATGGCATTGCATAGGTCAATCCAACGGCCATCAGCATTAAACCAAACACTATTTTTTTCATGTCATTCTCTCCTGTGTACCTTTGAAAAACGGCATGGATCATCATCTGATCGGGAAACCCAGAACCTAATCCGAAATGATTGTATAATTTTCCCCTCAGAAAGCCAGCAGTAACCAAGGGGTCAAAACCCGCCGAATTTTAGACGTTCAAGATTCGTAACGCGTTCTCGCGGGCGACTTTATTAAAAACCGTCTCCGTGATGTCGCCGGCGTTTTTCAAATCCAGCATAAGATCCACCAGCGGCGTTTCTGTATCTGGAGCGCAGATGTCCGTGCCGAACATCAGCCGATCCTGAAATTCGTTAAGGAACCGGATCGCGTATTTTCTATCCCGCTTTAACGCCGCGCAACCGCTTCCGGCCGATAAATCCCCGTAAAGGTTCGGATATTTGCGCATGAGTTTCGGCACAACCCCTTCTTCGTTCACCGGCGTCATCGGATAACCAACCCGCTCCCCCGGGGTTTCCATTCTGGCCATTTCAGCCCAGAAGGCTTGGGAGTGTCCGAAAAACTTTAACTTCGGAAATCTGCGCAGAGATATCTCCAACTGCGGCAGACCTGGATCGTCATACAAGCCGTAATAACCGCCGATCGCAGGAGCGATATGGAACGTCAGCGGAATTCCAGCCTCCTCCGCACCCTTGAACAGGTTTTGAACAAACGGATCCAAAAATGGCAAATTGGCGCAAACCTCTCCGATTCCCTTACAACCCTTGTCCCGATAGAATTTAATAATATCCCCAAGCGGAGCTGTCGGAGAATTCGTCAACGCTCGCGGATCGATGTTGCAGAACGGAATAAACCGGCCGGTCTGCTCAGCGATCTCAAGCACTTCCTCGTTTGACTGAGGCGTGTATGAACACTCTGGGTTAACTCCAGGCAGGATAACCCCCTTTTCGATATTCAGCCTGTCATAAATTGCAATCAGCTGCTCAGGAGTCGTGTACGCCGGGCTTCCCCATCTGGGGAATCCTGGAATTTTTCTCGTATGCACATGAATATCGATAAACATTCGGGCTCTCGTGATTACTTCAACACGTTGAGGATGTTTTCCCAGCACATTTTGTTCAGTTCTTTTTCACCAACGCCAAGCACTTTGCGGCAGATGTCGGCGCACTGTCCAAGTGTTGCCGCACTGCCCGCCAGCGTAGGAGCATTCAAGTTCCGTACGCAGCCCTCTTCCGTCAACCGAACGCGGGTTCCGAAGATGTCGTACTCACCCGGCGCAAGTCCGGCAACGGGCGCGGCATCCGAAGTCAGGATGACTTTATCTGTTCCCTTGATCGCATAGGCCGCCTTGATGAAGTTCGGCGGAAGGTGGAATCCATCGGTGATCAGCATGACCGTGAGCGGACTCGCGAGAACGGACCAGATGGGGTTATCGGTTCGATTAAGCTGATTCGGAATTCCGTTACCAAGATGTGTGGCCAACGTGGCCCCGGCGGCGCAGGCATCCTGAATCTGCTGAGGATTCGCAAAGGTGTGCCCAACGGACACGACGACTTTGTTCTCCACAAGATATTCAATCAGCTCAAGCACTCCCGGGCGTTCCGGCGCCAGTGTGAGCAGGCGAACATGTCCTTCGGCCAGATCCTGTAATTTTTTAAACTGTTCAATGGATGGAACGCGAACGTGCGCCTTCGGGTGCGCTCCGACCGCCCCGTCTTCCGGACTGATAAACGGTCCTTCCAGATGAATTCCCGGAATGCGCGCATCTTTTCCGGCAGCCTGAGCAAGAACAGGAAGAACCTGCTCATAAACTTCCATCGAAGAGGTAATGACTGTCGGCAGAAATTTTTCTGTGCCTTTTCCTTCCAGAAGGTCAGCCGCACGGTTAACCGCCTCCAGCGTCAGACCGACGCATGAAAAATCAACGCCTGCATAACCATTCACCTGCGGATCAAAATGCCGTACCTTCATAATTCACCTTTCTTATTCGATAAAAAGCTGACCTGACCAAAACCTGTTTTAAAACTTATACGGCAGTCCCGACTGGGCGGACTTATAAATTCCGCAAATCAGTTCAACCGCAAGAAGACCTTCCCGCCCGGGGATGGCTGGCTCCCGCCCTGTTTGAATAGCCTCGGAAAGATCTTCGATCAAGCGGCGATGCCCTTCGCGCGATATGGCGTTTGGATCCGTAGCCCCGCCTTTGAGTCCGTCGCCTTTCAATCCCTCTGCTCGGATTTCGTCGTCTTCCGGCAACGGCTCGGCAAACACCCAGCGGACCAAGCAGTCGTCTTCCATAACAATACTGCCCTTTTCACCTGAAATCTCCAGACGGCGTGGAAATCCGGGAGCGCAGGACGTGCTGGCTTCGATTGTTCCCATGGCGCCGTTTTTAAAGCGTATGGCCGCGGCGACATTGTCTTCCACTTCAATTCCTGTGTGCGTCAAGGTTCCGGCATAAGCATGAACGGAGTCCGGACGGCCCGCCAGATACACCAGCAGGTCAACGAGATGAATCCCTTGATTCATCAATGCTCCGCCGCCGTCCAGCGCCCAGGTTCCGCGCCATTGCCCCGCATCGTAATAGGCCTGAGAGCGGAACCATTTCACCTGAGCGTTCGCCAGCACCAGCCGACCGAAACGGCCCGCATCGATCGCACGGCGAATGTGCTGAATGTTTTTGTTCAGGCGCGACTGAAAAACACAGGCGAGGAGCACCTTGTTTTCTTCGCAGGCCTGAATGATCCGGGTAACGCGCTCCATGGTGATATCCAGCGGCTTCTCGCACAAAATATGCTTTCCGGCCTGCGCCGCCGGAACAGCGACATCCGCGTGAAGTCCGCTCGGCGTGGCGACGGTGACAGCATCCACGTCTTCTCGCGCAAGAAACTTCTGAAGATCGCTTTCATAGGCAACCCCGTATTTTTCACCGAACGCCTTGGCCCGTTCCAAACTGGTGTCGCAGACCGCAGTTAACACCGAGTTTTTAGTGGCGTTGATTGCTGCGGCATGAAACGCGGCGATATTGCCGGTTCCGATAATTCCAAATCGTGTGCGCTTCATGAATCAACCCTTCTTCACCTGTTTGACCATTTCCGTCAGCATCCGTCCGTACTTGAGATAGGACTCAAACATTTTTTCAGGAGTCGGTGTAACGGAGCTATCGTGAGCAATTGCGGCGACATGCGGTTCAATCGAAACCACGCCGTCATAACCGGATGCGATAAAGTCGGTGAGAATGTCTTTGACCCGCGCGTCCCCTTCGCCTGGATACGTAAAGTCAGCGCTCTTCCCGCCTTCTGGGTTCACGCGGCAGTCCTTGATATGAATATAGCGAATCAGGTCTTTTACACCCTGATAGTAGGTCCACGGGTTGTAGCCATACGCCACCGTATTACCAATATCGAACAGGACAACCAGATTCTTGCTGTTCACCTCTTCGATGAGGTACCGCTGGGTCTCCGCACTCTGTCCAGCCCACCCTGTGCAGTTTTCGTGTGCAAGAAACACTCCGCCATCCTCCGCGATTTTCGCCAGTTCTTTATACCGGCGAATACCCTCGTCACGCCATTCGTTTTCCGGAACTCCGTCGCCGACCCAGCTCATCGTGCGAATGAATTTTGTTCCAAAACGGTTCATGCGGGTAATCACGGTTTTCAGTTCATTCACATCCAAAGCGAAATCCCCGCGGATATTCCGGCTCCAGTTGCCGATGGCTGAGGCAAAACCGGTCACTTGGAGGCCGGATTCCAGAACCTTTTCGGCAACTTTTTCAAATTCATCAGCCGGCAAATCGGCGGCGACGTTTTTCCCGTTTACAAACCGTAATTCGATCGCGGTCCAGCCCAGTTCTTTGTGGGCGCGAATCTGCGCATCGATGTCTTTACCTGCCTCGTCAGCTATTCCTGAAATAATCATACGTACCTCTCTGATGAATTGTTACGCCATTTGTCTTTGCCGCACAGACCTATTGAATCTCAGGTCAAAAAAACCGCCGCGTTCTATCAACATGTTCTGTTCCGAAAAAAATCTGCCGGAAGTAATACTCCCGGCAGATTCCATCCCATGAAGAGACTAGCCTTTCCGTCTCGTCAGGTTCCAAGAGGCCTTAACCTCGGCGCTAACGTCTCCTTCGAGCAGGTCAGCATAACCGG
>JADYZA010000137.1 GCA_020853375.1 Verrucomicrobiota bacterium
CTAGAGCAAACTCGTGAAGTTCAAAATTTTACAGCCGGAATGACGTTCGAGGCGTATCAAACCGACCGGAAAACACAGGCGGCGGTAGAGCGCAAATTTGAGATTATCGGCGAAGCGCTCAACCGGATTCATAATGCTGACCAGGAATTGCTGGAGCGGATCCGCGACTACCGGAGCATCATTTCATTCCGCAACATTCTGGCTCACGGCTATGATTCGGTGGAAGATCGCGTTGTCTGGGGAATTATCGAAAATGACCTTAACACCCTGATCGAAGATACCAATGAACTGCTCTAAACCGATTCGTATCACCGTTGGCGCATCCGCTCAGAATAGAGGGATTTTGTAATATATAAAGCAGTACAGGAGTAGGGCTGAGTTTTGTTCTTGAAGGTAACTCTCAGGAGAAACGAAAAAATGAAAATGGCCCTCAAAGGGTTCACCCTTGTTGAAGTTATCATTGTGGTGGCGATTATTGGGCTCCTATCCGCAATCGGCATACCGTACGTCATTGGTGTTCATAGTCGCGGGGTGTTGAGCGCTCAGTTGCGCAATATTACTGAGGTGAATAAGGCCAAGGCGGTATTGACTCTGCCTGTAGGCAATACGGTGGGCGCAATGAGTGCGACCCGCGAAACTCCGATCACTCAAGGAACCGAGGGTATGAGTAATCTGCTGAAAGTTCTGAAAATTAGCAGCATGTACGATCTTTCCGTAGGCGGGTATGTGATTAACCTCGGATCGACGGTCGGTGATACTACCAGCTATAACCTTCCCTCAGGCGCACCTCGTCCAGATCATTAAGCCGTGTAATCCTTTGTTCCGTTAAGATAAGCGAGGCGTGTGGGTTCGGGGAAGCGTTCAATGGCATAGCGGAGCATAGTCCGCGGCATTTGTTTGTAGCGCGGCAGAAGAAAATCCTCTTCGACTTTCAAATCGCGTTTGCCGACCTCTCGGAGCATCCAGCCTGCGGCTTTGTGCATCAAATCCTGTTTGTCGGTTAATAACAGATCGGCGATGGCGAGCGTATCGGCGAACTGATTGCGGCGGATGAAGTAAAAGGTGGCGATGATGGCGATGCGCCGTTCCCAGAGGCTTTTTGACTTCGCCAGTTTATAGAGCGGTTGACGGTTTCTTTCGAAAAGATGTGCGCCTACAATTTGCGCAGCGGTGACATCGACTAGATCCCAGTTGTTGATGCGGTGTGCATTGGCCAGATAGGCGCTGTAGATGGTGGTTTTGTTTTCTCCACGTTCGTACTGAAGAACCAATACCAATAACGCCAGCAGGCGGATTTCGTGAAAGGGCGACTGTAAAAGTTCAACGGCGTCATTGAGCGTGATATCGCGGTGTTCTTTGGCCAGTTTACGGAGAACGGGAACTTTGATGCCGAGGAAGAGGTCTCCTTCGCCGTACTGTCCGGGGCCGGTTTTAAAAAACCGCATGGCGTGTTCGGCGGCGGATTTGTTTTCCAGTGCCTTTAACTGCTTTGTAATTTTCTCTGGCATTAAACCATCTGCGCGAAAAAGTTGTTGAATACCAGTTCGACAGGCAGGTTGCGGTCAAACTGACGATTTATCTCGTCCACCGACGCCATTCGACGAAGTGCTTCGGCCCGTGTGCAGAGCATCGCCTGTCGCTTGAGGGGCTCCAGATCGTCCTGAAAATGCAGGGCGGACTCGCCCTGTTCCAGCACCAGCATCAGCACGTCGCGGTGCCATTGGAGTAGGGTGCGCAGGATTTCGGTGCGCGATTCAATCAATCGAGCGTTGGATCGGGCGGCGAGCAGATCTTTCGCTTCTTTGGCCGACAAACCTTCCGGAAGGCGGTCAGACTCTTCTGCTTCAAACTCTTCCTGCAGTTCGTTAAGGATGCCGGCAATCCTCCCAGTGAAAAGTCCGGCTTCAGGAATGCTTGTTGGCGGCAACTTGCCGAGAATATTGAGCAACGGGTCTTTCCAATGTCTGGAAATCTCCTCGTCTTCATCGGAGAGCGAGATGCGCTGGCAGCGCGATAGAATGGTTGGCAGTAAAGCCTGGGGTTCGTCGCTGATCAGAATCAGCACGGTTTTGGCCGACGGCTCTTCCAGCGTTTTTAAAAAAGCATTGGATGCTTCGGCGGTCAGACGGTCAGCGCATAGAATCACGCCGGCCTTCCATCCGCCCGCAAACGAGGTTTGGGAGAGCTGGCGGATCAAGTCTCGCACTTCATCAATCAGGATTTGCCGACTTTTGCTTTGCGGTTCGATCCAGACGATATCGGGATGGGCGCGTGTCTGAACCTGCGGATGGTTGTTGAAAATCAGATTGAGCAGTTTTTCGGCGAACCGGAGCGCCGCGCCGTGCGGCGCGCCCTGCAACAGATAGGCATGCGCCAGATGACCGTTCCGCCAGCTCGCTTCGATGCCTGTCCAGGCGGAACTAAATTGATTGCCGGAAGACATCGATCACGGTATCCCAGATTGAAAAGGCGACCGCGTCAGGTTCCTGCGCGGCGTTGATGATTCGGAAACGCTTCGGCTCTTCTGCGGCCAGTTTCAGATAGCCCTCACGAATCCTTTCGTGGAATGAGCGGTCTTCCTGTTCAAAACGGTCAGCGGACTCGCCGAGCGCGAGGTAGCGCTGGGTAATCCGTTCAAAGCCAGTGGCGACGTCCAGATCGAGCAATAAGGTCAGGTCGGGGGAAACGCCGTTAATCGTAAAGCGGTTGATGGCCTGAATCTCTTCGACGGGAAGTCCGCGTCCGCAACCTTGGTAAGCGGTGGTTGAGTCCATGAAACGGTCGCAGATTACCCAGACACCTTTTTTGAGGTGCGGGCGGATTACTTTTTCCACGAGCTGGTTGCGGCTGGCCTCGAAAAGAAGCAGTTCGGCCCGCTCGCAGGGGGCTTCGCCAGCCTGGTTATGCTGAAGGATATTGCGGATTGCTTCGCCGATCGCTGTGCCGCCCGGTTCGCGGGTATAAACGGCTTCGATACCGCATCCGGCCAGCCGCCGGATTAGCGTCTTGGCCTGAGTTGACTTGCCGGAGCCTTCTGGCCCTTCCAAGGTTATGAATTTGCCGCTCATAGGGAAAAGAAGTTAACCGCGAAAGCGCCGAAATGCAACTTCGTTGCCTTCCAAAGCTTGGAAACCCGGAGTAGGATGCTGGCATGAGAAAGCTGATTAGAACCGTTTTCGGACTGCTGGCGATGGTGGCGGTCATTTTTATTTCCGGAACGCTTTTTTACGGCACCAAAACCGTCCACGACCTGCTCGGAGAAAATAAGAAGCTCAAGGTGGCGCTGGCAACGCTGACACGCGAAGACCAGATCGGCTATGCCAAAGTCGTTCGGCAGGAAACCCGTGCCGGAAAACTTTACACGGTGGTCCGTTTTGTCGAAACGGCCCGCGACGATCGGCTTAAAACGGTTTTGGAAAAGGAATATGAGATTGAGGGCGACACGGTTCACTTCGACGCGCTGGTTGTCACCTTTGCCGATCAGGCCGTTATGGATGGCAAGGAGCGTTCGCTTTACCTTTGGCGGCGGGTGTACGGAGAAAATCAAATGCCAGCCGAAGGATTTTCGGTTGAAGAACACGGTGCGGAGCCAGCCCGCTACGCCGGACTGCTTGCCCGCCTGCGTCTAAAAGACCGAACGGTGTTCTGGAACGCGATCTGGGATTTGGCGAATGACCCCGAATCTCTCCAGCGGTACGGCATCAAAGCCATCTACGGCAATGCGGTCTATAAAAAGCTGCGCCCCGGCCTCATTTACGTTTTTAAAATCAGCGCTTCCGGACAGCTCTATCCTGAAACCGTTCCGGATTTATGACTAAGCCAGGGCTTCGGTCAACTTCCTGACCAACTCGGTTTTTTTGATTCCCGTGATGAGTACGGCTTTATTCCGTCCGGTTTCCCCGGAGGCGATAGAGAGCTGCGAGCGGGGAATGTCCAGTGCGTCGCTGAGGAAGCGGATGAGTGCCGCGTTGGCTTTGCCTTCGACCGGCGGAGCCTGAAGGCGGACTTTTAGAGCGGCGTCGTGAATGCCTTGTATTTCATTCCTGGAGGCGCGCGGAACGGCCCGCACCGGCAGGACGACTCCTTTAGCTGTTTCACGAATCCAGTCCATAGTTGAAACCGCCGGAACATTAGGTTAAAACCCGACATCCGTTAATCCTAAAAGGAGCCCGAATGGCAGCAAAGATTTTAGATGGCAAGGCAATCGCACAGGATATCCGCACCGAACTGAAGGCGAAAACTGCCGAGCTGAAGAAGCAGGGAATCGTTCCGGGCCTCGGAGTGCTGCTGGTGGGCGAAGATCCCGCTTCCCGTTCGTATGTGACCGCCAAAGAAAAAGCCTGCGAAGAAACCGGCCTGTATTCCCGCGAAGTCAAGCTGCCAGCCACCGCCTCCCATAAAGAAATTCTGGACGTGGTTGAGGCGTTTAATTCCGACGATCGGATCGATGGCATTCTTGTTCAGCTTCCGCTTCCTGACTCATCGATGGAGCAGTCGGTGATTGAAGCGATCCGTCCGGAAAAGGACGTGGACGGGTTCCATCCGGTTAATGTGGGGCGCATGATGCTTGGCCTTCCGGCGTTTCTGCCGTGTACGCCGCACGGCGTTCTCCAGATTCTGAAGCGCTCTGGCATTAAAACCGATGGCGCTCATGTGGTGGTGATCGGGCGCAGTAACATCGTCGGTCGTCCGCTGGTGAACCTGCTCAGCCAGAAAAGCGAGCTGGGCAATGCGACGGTAACGATGTGCCATACCCGCACGAAGAACATGAAGGAACTGACTTTGCAGGCGGACATTATCGTGGCCGCAGTCGGACGCCCGAAAACGGTCACAGCCGATATGGTTAAACCCGGCGCGGTGGTGATTGATGTCGGCGTTAACCGTGTAACCGATGCAACGGCCAAGGCCGGGTTCCGGCTGAAAGGCGATGTGGATTATGAAGCGGTGGCTGAAAAAGCCTCGGCAATCACTCCGGTTCCGGGCGGTGTCGGCCCGATGACTATCACCATGTTGCTGGCCAATACGGTCGAATCCGCCTGTCGTCGTCACGGGGTAAAATAAACTCATGCGCACACTCAATCGCTACATTGTTCTGGATTATCTGGTGGTTTTTCTGGCCGCTCTCGGCCTGATTACTTTCGTGATGACCGTCGGTGCGATGGTTAAGGCGGTTGATCTTGTGGCACGGGGGATTTCCGCGACGTTGATCTTGAAGTTTTTCCTTCAGAACATTCCCTATATTCTTTCGTTCTCCATGCCAATCAGCACGCTGTTTGCCGCGTTGCTGCTGTTCGGACGGCTTTCGATGGATAGTGAAATCAGTGCGATGAAAGCCTGCGGAATCAGTCTGTGGCGTTTGACGGCTCCGCTGATTCTTCTTTCCATTCTGTTCAGTGCAATTTGCATCTACATCAACAGCGAGGTCGCTCCAGTCGCCAAATACGCCAATCGGGAATTGCTCCGCACCGCCGGTGTGGAGGAACCGATCAATCTGCTGGAAGAGGGCCGCTTCATTCGTGATTTTCCGGGATTGATGATTTATGTCGGGCGGAAAAACGGAACGGTTGTCAAAGATGTGGTGGCCTATGAGCTGGATAAGAACGGAGCGGTGAAGCGCAGTGTTCGCGCCAGACACGGCGATATCGTAGCGGACAATGCCGCCCGGCTGATTACGGTTAAGCTGTACGATGTGCGGATTGAAGTGCCCGACACCAAAGATCCGCACGATGTATCCAAGACCACGTACGTGAACGCCGAATACTATCCGCTGAAGCTCGATTTCGAAAAACTGCTCAAGAGCGGCGCAACGGTCAAAAAACGCGGATATCTGCGTATGGGTCAGCTGATTGACCGGATCCGTAATATCGACCGCGATTTCCCGATGCTTTCCGAAATGGACCAGTTGATTGAAAAAACCCAGCTGGTGGTGGAAGCCAATCAGCGGATTTCCGTAGCCATTGGTTGCTTCAGTTTCATGCTGATCGGTATTCCTCTCGGCATCAAATCACACCGCAAAGAAACCTCGACCGGGATGATTGTCAGTCTGGGAATCGTCTTTGCTTACTACATTTTCATCGTGATCGCCAAATCGCTGGCGGAGTATCCGTGGCTCCATCCAAACCTGATTCTCTGGTTTCCAATGGTTGCCGCGCAGTTGATCGGCCTCTGGATGATCAAGCGCTCCAGTTGATTTTTCCAAACAGTGGAAATCCTACTTCTCTTTTCCGAACCAGTGCGTGGTGCGGTTTGCCATCTTGACCAAACTCAGCATAACTGGAACCTCAACCAGCACCCCCACAATGGTGGCCAGAACGACGGGTGACGCTGTGCCGAAAAGCGAGATCGCAACCGCCACCGAAAGTTCGAAGAAATTGGACGCTCCGATCATTCCGGCCGGTGCCGCAATGTCATGTGCAAGCTTCAGTTTTTTCGCCGCCAAATAGGCGATAAAGAAAATCAGATACGTCTGAATAATCAGCGGCACGGCGATCAGAACGATATGTAACGGGTTTTTCAGGATGATTTCGCCTTGGAAGGAGAAGATCAGCACGAGTGTCAGCAACAGACCGCCGATGGTTACGCGACTGAATTTGGGTAGGAAGGTGGCGTTCAGGAAATCCAGTCCCTTCGTCTTAATCACATGCATTCGGGTCAACACGCCGCCTGCCAGCGGGACGACCACAAAAAGCGCCACGGACAGCAATAGTGTGTCCCACGGAATTTTGATTCCGCCCACGCCCAGCAACAAGGCGACAATCGGGGCGAAGGCGGGCAGGATGATCAAGTCGTTCGTCGCAACCTGTACCACGGTATAAGCCGGGTTTCCTCTGGTCAGATGACTCCAGACAAACACCATCGCGGTGCAGGGCGCGGCGCCCAGCAAAATAGCCCCGGCCAGATAATCCTTGGCCAGTTCAGCCGGAATCAGATTTTTAAAAACCACATAGAAGAAAAACGCGGCGATTCCGAACATTGTAAAGGGCTTGATCAGCCAATTGGTCACCCAAGTGACATACAGCCCTTTCGGATTTTTGCCGACGTTTCTGATGCTGGCGAAATCCACCTTCATCATCATGGGCCAGATCATCAGCCAAATGAGCACAGCGATGGGGATGGAAACATTGGCGTATTCAAACCGTCCGAAGAACGCCGGAATGTCCGGCATGAATTTTCCGATCAGCACACCCGCAGCCATGCACAGAATCACCCAGAGGGTGAGATACTTATCAAAAAAACCGATTTTCAGTGTCTTATCTGATGTCATTTTTTTGCTCCGTTATTTGTTTCAAATTTTGGGGAAGGTTTTTAACGAACGCTTTAATTTCATCCCGCACGCGGCGGTAGCAGTTAAGTTTTTCCTCTTCATCTGCAACCTGTGCGGCAAGCTTAGGCGGATCATCGAACCCGACGTGAACAATTTTCGCTTTACCGGGAAAGAGCGGGCAATGCTCATTCGCGTGGCCGCAGACGGTGATGACATAGTCGAACGGGATGTGAAGCAGATCTGCGACGTTTTCCGACTTGTGGTGCGAAATATCCACGCCCGCCTCGGCCATTACCTTGACGGCGTTCGGATTGAGACCGTGGGTTTCAATGCCTGCTGAGTACGCTTCAAGTTCATCGCTTTTCAGCGTCCTCGCCCAGCCTTCAGCCATCTGACTCCGGCAGGAATTACCGGTGCACAGAAAAAGTATTTTCAGTTTTTTCATCATCAGTTCCATTTAGCCAGTTGTGTAAATCAGATAAAGGCCGCCCAGCAGAACCAGCAGACCGCAGATTTTTTTAAGGATGAGTGCGCCTTTGGATTTTTCATTCCAGTTCAGATAGTGCTGAACGACTTCCGTAAAGGTTCCGGCCAGCACAATCACGGCGCAGTGGCCGATGCCATAGAGAAGTAGCAGACTGCCAGCATAAACTGGTTGTCCGGCTCCGGCTTTAAAAACAATGCCGAGCAATGGTGCCATGAAGGCAAAGGTGCAGGGGCCCAGTGCAAGGCCAAAGAGCA
>JADYZA010000138.1 GCA_020853375.1 Verrucomicrobiota bacterium
CCGTCAGGAAGGTGATAGCGGCTTTCGGATCCATGGAGCGGTCAAACTCATCACTGAGTGCGCAGACGACCGGCACGGCAAGCCATTTTCCGAAACGCTGCAGGTCGCCGTAGAAGCTGGCTTCGATGCGGGTCAGCCGGGTGTCTCCGCCGATCATGGCGCGGGCCAGCGTGGTGATGGTGTGCGTGAGTTCGGCATAGTTTTCGTCGAGCCCTTCCGGAATGTCGCGGTTGACGATGTACGAAGTGACACCTTTGCTGTCAAAGTCGATCAGCTGTTCGGCCGAGCGCTGGGCCGCATTGAAGTTAGCTTCTTTCGTGGAGGCTCCAAGGTGCGGAACCATAATGTCGGCGATATCAATAACGCTCTTTGGGCCTTCGGCATCTTTGGCGTAAACATCATTCAGGAAGCGCAATCCCTTTTCAGCCTTGATGGCGCGCAGATCGGTTTCGTTGACGACGCCGGAGCGGGCGCAGTTCACGAGCGTGGCTCCCTTTTTCATAATGCTGAACAGGTCCTTATTGATGAGCCCTTTCGTGTGCTCGTTCTCGGGAATGTGGAGCGAGACATAGTCGCTCTGCGCAAAAAGGTCTTTCAGCGAAACCAGTTTAGCGCCGATACGCGCGGCGGCCTCTTCGGAAAGAACCGGGTCGAAAGCGAGAATTTTGCATTCAAAGCCGCTGAGTCGTTTGGCAACCAGCTTGCCGATGGCGCCCAGCCCGACGATTCCGACGGTTTTACCGGTAACTTCGCGGCCCATGAATTTGGTTTTTTCCCACTCACCTCGCCGGGTAGATGCGTCGGCGGCGATCAGGTGGCGGGCATCGGCCAGCATCAGAGCGACAACTTCTTCGGCCACGGCGTTCGCATTGGCTCCGGGAGTGTTCATCACATCAACTTTTTTCTGCCGGGCGTGTTTGGTGTCGATGGTGTTAAACCCAGCCCCGGCGCGGATGATGACTTTCAAGGCGGGCAGGGCGTCGATAATTTCCGCTGTGACTTTTTCACTGCGTACGATCAGGGCGTAGGTGTCGGAGTTTTTTGCTGCAAGAGCGGAAAGTTCCGTTTGGGCATCCTGCACGACGGTATAGTTTCCATTGGCTTCGAGCAGTTCCTTGGCGATTGAATCCAGCTTGGTTGGGATCAGTACTTTTTTCATAAAATTCTCCGTAAAAATAGTAAACGGCCTCCAAAGTAGTCGGCACAGTTGAGCGAATCAAGTTCAGACGGTATTTTTTAGGGATACCGAGCCCAAGCTTTTTTCAGGCCGGTGGTTAGGGCTCCAATCTGACTCTTAGCTTGACCGTGAACAGGGCGCTCTTCTATGGTGTCGGCATGAAATCCGCAAAATTCCTGCTTTTTCCTATTCTTGCTCTTGCGTTGTCCGGCTGTGCCGGTTATCGCGCCGGCAGCTCTCTTGATCCGTCCATTAGAACGGTGAGCATCACCGTTATCAATAAAACGGATGAGCCCTCCATTGAAGTGGCTGTACAGAAGGCTTTGCGCGCCGAATTGCAAATGGATGGACGGTTGAAGGTTCGTTCGCAGGAGGAGGCGGATTGTGCGCTGACTGTTACGTTGACCCGTTTTAATCTCGATCCTTTGGCGTATAACCGCCGTCAGGGTTCGCGGGCGGAAGAATACCGTATGACATTAAGCGGTTCCGCTGTTTTATCTAAGGCGGAAACGGATGAGGTGATTCTTGAAAATCCGATGATTCGCGGCGAAGCGGAGTTTCCGTTTTTTGAAGATTTGACCTCTGCCAAACGCGGGGCCTTGCCTGAGGCCGCCGCCGATCTGGCTCGCACAGTGGTCAGCACGCTGGTTACGTCCTGGTAAAAACTTTGGACTGCGGCGGCTTGCCGCCGCTTTGCATGAAAAGAAAAAACCGCTCTGTTTTCACAGGGCGGTTTTTTATTGCCGAAGCGAGCTTCGGCACAGAAAGCGCAGTCAAGCCTGCGCAGTCCATATATGCGCTTATTTTGCCAGCTTACGCAGGGCGGCGGTTGCCCGCTTTTTCCGGCGGATCGCGGTGTTTTTCTTGATAATGCCGCGTTTGACGGCTTTATCGAGCACCGAGCTGTACTCGCGTACGGCCTGTTCAGACGTTGCTGCAACGCCTGATGTCAGCACTTCGCGAGTTTTACGGCGGACGGTTTTGACTTTCGTCTTAACCGCTATATTGCCGATGCGCTGCTTTTCAGACGAACGCACTCTTTTTTTTGCACTTTTAATATTCGGCATGGTTTAAACCTTTTTTTAGTTTTGGTCTCTGTTGCTGCTCATGCGGATTTCGCCGGGAGGCATGCGGCTGTCGCGCACTGCACGGGAACGGGCGCGAGCCTGTTTTTTGCGACGTTTGTCGCCCGGTTTCTCGAAATGCTTGCGTCCGCGCATTTCCTTGAGGATACCTTCACGATCAAGCAGTTTCTTTAGACGACGGAGCCCTTTTTCGACGGGTTCGCCGCGGCGGAGTTTTACTTCACAAGTTGTACTGGCCATATTTTTAACACCCCCTTAAACGGGATAGGATTTTTCACAAAGGCGGGAAAACTAGGTGATGGTCGGCGGTTTGTCAAACGATATTGCCATTAGTCTCTATGGCGGAAAGCGATGCGTCCTTTGGTTAGGTCGTAAGGGGAAATTTCTACGGTGACCCGGTCACCGATCGCGATGCGGATGAAATGTTTGCGCATTTTGCCAGAAATGTGAGCCAGAATGGAATGTCCGTTGGACAGCTTCACGTGGTACATGGTGGCGGGAAGAACTTTTTCCACGACGCCTTCAATTTCAATTACATCATCTTTTGCCATGCGTTCCCCCGTCCGTTTTTTGAAGCGGCGATGCTACACGCGCAAGCCGCCATTGCAAGAAGGCATTTGAAAAGAGTTGGCGCGAAAACTTGAGTGGACTCATCTGTCAGGGCATATTTCGGCGCTCCAAACTTTGGAACGATTAAAAAAGAAGGTGCATTATGAAAGCATTGAAAAAATCGACTGTTTTTAAAGGGGCCCGCGGCCCGGTGGTACTGGTGATTATGGATGGCGTCGGTATCGGTAAATACGCGGAGGGTGACTTTGTTCTTTCGTCGAAGACTCCCAATCTGGACTGGCTGATGAAAAACGGCGTATCGACGCAGTTGAAAGCTCATGGCAAGGCGGTTGGCCTGCCGGACGACAGCGATATGGGGAACAGCGAGGTTGGTCATAACGCCATCGGTTGCGGGCGTGTGTTCAATCAGGGTGCCGCGCTTGTCAACACGGCGATTGCCTCCGGTTCAATGTTTGCCGGGCAGACCTGGAAGGAGCTCATCGCGAATGTCAAAGCGAACAGTTCCACACTTCATTTTATCGGTCTTTTTTCCGACGGCAACGTTCACAGCCATCTGGATCATCTCAAGGCGATGCTAAAACAGGCGAAAGCCGAGGGAATCAAAAAGGTTCGGATTCATCCGCTAATTGACGGACGCGACGTGCCTCCGACTTCCGCGCTGGAATATGTCGAGCCGTTCGAGGCTTTTCTGGCCGAACTCAACGCGGGCGGGGTTGTGGATTATACCATCGCCTCCGGCGGCGGGCGCATGAACATCACGATGGACCGCTACAACGCCAACTGGGATATGGTCAAGCGCGGATGGGACACGCATGTTAAAGGCGAAGGCCGTATGTTTGCTTCCATGAAGCAGGCTATCGAAACGTTCCGTGCCGAAAAGCCCGGAATTCTTGATCAGGATTTGCCGCCGTTCATCATTGAGCGTGGCGGAAAGGCGGTCGGCCCGGTGGTGGATGGCGACAGTGTGGTCTTTTTCAATTTTCGCGGTGACCGCTCGTTGGAGATCACCAAGGCGTTTGAGGCGGACGATCTGAAGGAGTTTGCCCGCGGCCCGAAGCCGAAGGTTTGTTACGCAGGCATGATGCAATACGACGGCGATCTGGGTATTCCGCGCAAATATCTTGTCACGCCGCCCGCTATTGACCGGACAATGGGCGAATATCTTGCCGCGACCGGTATCCGTCAGCTGGCGATCAGTGAAACGCAGAAGTACGGCCATGTGACCTATTTTTTCAACGGCAACCGTGCCGACAAATTTAATGAAGCCCTTGAGGACTATGTTGAAATCAAGTCCGACGTCTGTCCGTTTGAAGATGCGCCGCGCATGAAGGCCGCCGAAATTACCGCCGCTGTGGTGAAAGCCATTGAAAGCGGGAAGTACGGATTTATCCGCTTGAACTATCCCAACGGCGACATGGTCGGACACACCGGGGTTTTCCCGGCGGTCACCATTGCGGTTGAAGCGGTCGATGAAGCGCTTGGCAAACTGAAAGCCGCGGTTGAAAAAGCTGGCGGCATCATGGTGATCAGCGCCGACCACGGCAACGCCGACGACATGTATGAGCACGATAAAACCGGTGCGGTGAAATGCGGGAAGAACGGGCAGCCGAACGCCAAAACCGCGCATTCGCTCAATCCGGTTCCGGCGATCGTTTACGATCCGTCCGGCACGGCTAAAGCCCGGCTTTCGAGCGCGAAGGATTTGGGTATCAGCAGTCTCGCCGGCACCTGTATCCGTCTGCTCGGCTACGAGCCGCCATCCGACTACACGCCGAGTATCGTTGAGTTGGGCTAGGTCCTTCCAGATATTGGAAAATGGGCTCTTCCCGCTCGACGGCGGTCTGGTGAAAACGGTACTTTCCGACCATGCATAAATCTTTCTTCAAAGGTATTGCGGCGGTTTTGTTTCTTTTTTCTGCCGCTTCGGCTCAGACGATTAAACTGGAACCCCGGGAGCGGGCCTGGCTGGATAATCACGGTGGAACAGTCCGGTTTGCCAGCACAGAGAATTATCCGCCATTTGAATTTATTGGAGCCAATGACGAATCGCTGGGTATGGCCGTGGAACTCGGCAACTGGATGGCGGTCGAGTCCGGATTCAGGGCCGAGTTTTTTCATATGCCGCTGAAAGAAGCCCGCGCCGCGGTGCAGAGCGGGCGGTATGATGTGGTCACCTGTTTTTTTTACAGCGAGGAGCGGGCGAAGGATTTCGCATTTACGCCGGTTCTTTTCGAAGTGCCTGCCTCAATTTTTGTTCCGGTGTCCTGCGGAGACATTAAGACAGTCAGAGATTTGACCGGGAAAACAGTTGCTGTTCCGGAAAAGGATTATGCGGAAGAGTTTATCCGCCAGCAGGGAATAAACTGCAAAGTTCTTTCCACGCCCAGTTTTAAGCAGGCGGTGGAGGCGGTTGCGAAGGGACAGGCGGATGCTCTTATTGGCGATGAGCAGGTCGTTTATCACTACCTCTATCAGAACGGCTGGACGGAGCTGGTTAAAAAGATAGGCAAACCCCTTTATGTCGGCCAGTGCTGTATGGCGGTTTCTGCGACCAATCAGACGCTTCTGTCGATTCTGACCAAAGGCGCAGATCAGGCGCGGCTTTCCGGCGTGATCGGTCGGGTCAGTCATAAATGGTCTGGCTTGGAATACACGGCGATCGGGTTTCAGGCGGTGCGGTACATCCGGTATGTTGTGATCGGCCTCGGTGTCTTGCTCGCGGCGGTTTTACTTTTTTGGATATGGGATGTGCGGCTTTCACGGCGTGTGCTCGAAAAAACGGAGCAGTTGCGCAGCAGCGAGGAACGCCTGAGGACCATTTTTCAGAACTCGCCGGATCAGATTTTTATCGAAGACGAAAACGGGATAATTCTCGATGTCAATCCGGTGGCCTGCGCCTTCCATAATTTGAGCCGCAGTGAGCTGATTGGCCTCACGGTGCTGGACATGGTTGCTCCTCATCACAGGGAGGCTGTAAAACGCGATTTCCACAAGTGGTTTACCGGCGAACTCAAACGCTACGACGGCATTTCATTGTCGGGGGACGGCAGAGAAGTTCCTGTTGAGGTGATCGGAGCCCCGTTACGTTTTGAGGGCAAAAGCGCGGTGCTTCTGCTTGTGCGCGATATGACCGAACGCCGACGGGTGGAGCAGGCTCTGAAAGAGAGCGAAATGCGCTATCGCGGACTGATTGAAGCTCAAAGCAATTTCATCATCCGGATCGATCCGGAAGGTCTCTTCACGTTTGTGAACGAGGCGTTTTGCCGATTTATTGGCCGCGCCCGCGGCGAACTGATCGGCAACGATTACCGCGCGTATTTCTTTTACGAAGATCGGAACATTCCTGAGAAAGCGATCGAAGCGCTGGTTTCCCGCCGTGAGCGGGTGGTGACAGTTGAACACCGCATGCGCGCCCGCAACCACACCGCCTGGGTGCAATGGGAAAACATTGCGGTATTCGACGAGGCCGGACGGGTGATTGAAATTCAGAGCGTTGGGCACGATATCACCGAACGGCGCCGTATCTATGAAGCGTTGCAGGAGAGTGAAAAACGGCTCCGCTTCCTGTTTGAGGAAATTCCGCACATCGCGGTGCATGGCTATAACGCGGCTCGTGAGGCCATCTTCTGGAACCGAGCCAGCGAAGAGGTTTATAAATATTCCAAAAAAGAGGCTCTCGGACGGAAAATTGAAGACCTTGTTCTGCCGACAGATCGCCGCGAAGATCTGATCAAGGCATTTGATCTTTGGGTTCAAAACGGAGTGCCAATGGCCTCCGGCGAAATGATGAAACGTACCGCCGACGGTTCGCAGGTCGCGGTCTATTCCAGCTATTTAGCTTCGCGCAATCAGCGCGGTGAGTGGGAAATGTATGAGATCGACGTCGACCTTTCCGAACTCAAGCGCGCCAGCGAGGAACTCGTCAAGGCCAAGGAATATGCCGAGCGCGCCAGCCGGGCCAAGAGCGAATTTCTGGCCAATATGAGTCACGAAATACGGACCCCAATGAATGGCGTTATGGGGATGACCCAGATGCTTTTGGAAACCGATCTAACCTCCGATCAGCGCGACAACATTCAAACGGTGATGGACTCGACAAAAGAATTGATGCGGATTATCGATGAACTGCTCGACATCTCGCGGATTGAAGCCGGGGAGGTTCGTCTGCATCCGGAGCCGTTCTGCGCGCGTGAAACGGTCGAGAAAGTCGTTCTGCTCTTTGCCGAACGCGCGGGCCGGAAAGGGGTCAATCTTTCCATTGCAGTTCATGACAGCGTGCCCAAACAGCTGCTCGGCGACGCGGGGCGTGTGCGGCAGATTCTGATCAATCTGCTTGGTAACGCGCTCAAATTTACCCACGAAGGCCACATTCAAATCCGCATGCAGGCCGAGCGGATTGAGAGCGGCTGGAATCTGATAGCTGATGTGAAAGATACCGGTATCGGCATGACTCCTGAGTTGCAGGAACGGATTTTTGAAAAATTCACGCAAGGCGACACCTCTTCCAAGCGTGAATACGGCGGCACCGGCCTCGGACTGGCCATCACCCGTCAGCTCATTGGGCTAATGGGCGGTACAATCTCCGTTTCCAGCGAAGTGGGGCATGGC
>JADYZA010000139.1 GCA_020853375.1 Verrucomicrobiota bacterium
AGCTTATCAGACAAATCTTTCAAGCCAAGGGTGTTTTGCAGGAAGAGTCGAAAGTCCGAAGGTCTAAGGTCGAAAGTCGGAGGTCAGAGGTTCAACGGTCCAGAGGGCCAAAGGGGCAAAGTCGCCCTGCCCGACAATCATCCTGTAATTCCTGCATGCCGAGCCGTAGCATTTTGCGAAGGCTGGTTATCCTGTCTAAAATCTTTCCCAGCCTTTGCGTCTTGGCGGTCAGAGAACAGGAGTCAGGGGTCAGGTGTGGCCAACACCGCCTTCCTGCCTTCGCGGCTTTGCGCCTTTGCGCGAGAAAATCTTCCACTGTTCGGAAATTGCCGTTTTTCCTGCGGCTATTCTCCGGCCAGCCGGTAGCCAATTCCGGGTTCGTTGACAATCGCAGGCGATGAAAGCCCAGCTTCTTTCAGTTTCCGCCGGATGTGGGTGAAGTGCACGCGCAGGTACTGAGACTGTTCTTCCGATTTCGGGCCCCAGACTTCGCGTAGAATCATGCGGTGGGTGACAATCCGTCCGGCGTTTTGCGCCAGTACCCGCAGGAGCGAAAATTCAATGGGGCTCATTTTCAGTTCCTGACCGTCTACCCGCACAGCATGCGACGGCACGTCCACCTCAAGGTCTCCAACCGCTATAACCGGCGCCGATTCTCCGGTTCCGGCCCGCCGCTGAATTGCTCGCAGTCGTGCCAGCAGTTCTTCGGTGTCAAACGGCTTGGTCACATAGTCATCCGCTCCGGCATCCAACGCGTCGACTTTGTCGTCCGGCTCATCGCGAACGGAGAGGATGAGCACCGGAACAGCCGACCATTCGCGAAGTCTGCGCAAAACCTGCGTACCGTCCATATCGGGCAGACCTAAATCGAGCACCACCGCGTCGGGCGAGCACGTGGCGGCCTCGGCCAGCCCCGTTTCTCCGGTGGCCGCTTCCTGAACACGGTAGCCGTGCCCTTCGAGCGCATAACGCAACATCCGGCGGACGGACGCTTCGTCGTCGATCACCAGAATCAAAGACCCGTTTTTTTTCGTTTCGCTTTTCATAGTTCCGGAATCCGGGTTTCAACGGGAACGCTGACGGTCACTTCGGCCCCGCCATCCGGATGGTTACAGGCATCAACCTGTCCGGTCAAGGCGCGGATCAATCCGCGTGTGATTGGCAGACCGAGACCCAGTCCGCCTGCCGGAGCCTGCGGATCGCGATAAAACTTTTCAAAGGCGCGAATGGGGTCGGCAAACCCGGTGCCGTGGTCGCGGACGGTAATTTCAAGATTGCCGTTCAGAATCCGGACATGAATTTCAATACGGCTGTTGTCCGGCGTGTGAACGCCTGCGTTCCGGATGATATGAACCAGCGCTTGCTGAAGCAGTCGCGTATCCGTAAACACCAGCAGGTCGGGAGAAGGCAGATTCACCTGAACGGCGCGGGCCTTTAATTCCTTTTTACACAATTGCACCGTATCCTCGATCAGATCGCGGACTTCACACCACTCTTTCTTCACACCGGGCTGTGCGGTTTCCAGACGGGCCGAATCCACCAGCAGATCCACCATATTGGCCAGCCGGTCTGCCGCCGCATCCGCTTCTTTCAGCAGTTCTCCGGTTTGCGGAACAGACTTGAGCGCCGACAGCGCCGCTTTCAGTGCCGTCAAAGGCGTCCGCAGTTCGTGCGATACATTATCCAACAGAACCCGGCGCAGGCGGTTGGATGCGTCGAGAACTTCCGCCCGCTGGAAAGCGGCCCGGAAATGATCTTTTTCCAAAGCCAGCGCGAGCTGAGTTGCAAAAGAAGCCAGTAGATCCCGTTCAGGCAGACTCAGTTCACGTACAGGGTCAAGTTGCAATCCCATCACCCCCATCAGCGACGTGCGGGTTTGAAGCGGCCAGAAAGTTCCTTCGGCACCGGGCAGTGTATCCGTGAACCGGCCCGCCATTTGACGGTTACTGAACGCCCATTCGGCTACGCTGTACTCTTTGGAGGATGGCACCCACGAGCTGGATGTATGAGGGGCCGCGTTTAACTGGCGGGTATTCTGGTCGCGGAGATACAAAACTGTTTTTGCGGAAAACAGAGTATTAATTTGTTCAAGCGCCTCGCCCAGCCCGTCTTTGATATCCGGATTGAGCGCGCTGGAACGAGTCAATTTCAGCAAAGCAGCTGTGCTTCTCTGGCGTTGCCGCTCGCCCTCTTCGCGTTGCCGCATACGGGTCGTCAGATGTCCCATTGCCAGCGCCACCACAATCAGCATGACAAACATCATGGCTTCATGGAACTGGGCGATGTGAAACGTGAACAGCGGCTGAACAAACAGCAGGTTCCACAACAGCGCGCCGGCAAGCGCCGTGGTCAGAACCACCCGGCGGCGGAGAAACAGCGCGCCGGTTACCGTCATCAGGAGATAGAACAGCGCGACAGACAGATAGCCGATCCAATTGCGCAACAACCACCCAAAAAGAGTCACGCCCGCCAGCAGCAGAAGTCCCCAGCCCCATTCGCGAAAGCGGACTCCTTCGCTGGCGCGGATGCGCTTTGTGCGGACGGTTTCAGCACCCTGTTCCGGGCGGACAACATAAATATCAATATCACCGCTACGATGAATCAGTTCGTCCGCCAAACTGCCGCCTCGCAGCAGACGCATCCACGGGCTTTGCTGCGGTTTGCCCACAACAATCTGGGTTACATTCTGCTCGTGCGCCACACGAAGCAATTCACCGGCCACGCGGGGGCCGGCCACCGATTCCACTTCTCCGCCCAGCTGGCGGGCCAAAGCCAGAAACTGCGTAACCCGTTTTTTTTCTTCCTCCGTCAAGGGATGACCGTCATCCACATAAACAGCAATCCATGTGGCATCGAGCGCATCCGCCACGCGCCTCGTCCAGCGCACCAAATCGCCCGCGAAGGGACTCGGGCCGACGCCGACCAGCAGACGCTCCCGCGCTTTCCAAGGTCCGGAAATACGCTGCTCGCGCATATGCTCACGCATGCCCTGATCCACCCGTTCGGCGGTCAGGCGCAGTGCCATTTCGCGCAATGCGGTAAGGTTTGATTCGCGGAAAAAGTTTTCACTGGCGGCGGCGGCCCGGTCACCCAAATAGACACGGCCGTCGGCCAGCCGCTTGCGCAACTGCTCGGGCGAAATATCAATCAGCTCGATTTCGTCCGCCCGATCCAGCACAGAGTCAGGCACTGTTTCGCGAACATTTATTCCCGTAATCTGACGCACCACCGGCGCGCGGCTTTCCACATGCTGGACATTCAGTGTGGTGTAGACATCAATACCGGCTTCCAACAGTTCCAGCACATCGGCGCAACGTTTCGGATGCCGCGATCCCGGCGCATTGCTGTGCGCCAATTCATCAACAACGGCAAGGCGCGGCTTACGCAGCAACAGTCCATCCAGATGCATTTCATCCAGAACGGTTCCCCGGTAATTCACGCGCGCTCGCGGCAGAATTTCGAGGTCCTCCAGCAGCGCGGCGGTTTCCGGTCGTCCATGCGTTTCGACCACGCCAACCACGACATCGACGCCTTCCGCTTTGCGCTGACGGGCGGCCTGAAGCATTGCGTAGGTTTTCCCCGCGCCGGGGCACATGCCAAAAAATATGCGCAGATGTCCCTGCTGCGAAGTCTGCCTGTTCAGCTCCGCCAGCAAAACATCCGGGTCAGGACGAAACGGCGTTTTCATGGCTCAGAGTGTATCCGATCCAGTTCCAAATTCACCAGCAGAACATTCACGTACGGAACGCCCGGCCTTCCGGGATGAGCGTTCTCGGTGTACTTCTGCAGAACTTCTTCCACCGCCGCGGACGGCAGGCGGCGCGCCTGCGCCACGCATTCAGTCTGAAAGCGGGCGGCTTCCAGCGTGATATGCGGATCCAGTCCGCTGGCCGAGGCCGCCAGCAGATCGGAAGGAACAGACCGAGAGGAGATTCCTCGCCAGACAGCGGCGCGCGACTTGATCTGATCCTGAAGTGTTTTACTCGCCGGGCCAAGGTTGCTTGCGCCGGACGGAAGCGTACTCCATTCGGAGGCGGACGGCCTTGATCGGAAATAGCGCGGCGACTGGAAGTTCTGCGCCAACAGCGCGGAACCGACCACTTGATTGTCGCGGTATATCAGACTGCCCTGCGCTGTTTTCGGACAGAGCAGATGCGCCGCCAACGTGACCGCCGCCGGATAAACCATCCCGGTCAGAATCGTCATCAGCAACAGCAGGCGGAGAGCCGGTATCACAATCTGTTTCATACGATCTCCTTTTAAATCCATCCCAGCGCGGTCAGCGCGAGGTCAATCAGTTTGATTCCCAGAAACGGCGCGACGAGTCCGCCTGCGCCGTAGATTAACAGATTGCGCCGAAGCAACAGCGCGGCGCCGGTGGCGCGGTAAGCGACACCGCGCAATGCCAGCGGAATCAGCGCCACAATAATCAGCGCGTTGAAAATGATTGCGCTAAGCACAGCGCTTTCCGGCGAGGCCAGCCGCATGATATTCAACGCAGCCAGCGGGCCGGTCGAAGAACCCGTTCCCGCATACAGACCAAGAAACAGCGCGGGCAAAATGGCAAAATATTTCGCTACATCATTGGCCACGCTGAAGGTGGTCAGCGCGCCGCGCGTGATCAGCATCTGCTTACCGATCTCCACAATATCGAGAAGCTTGGTTGGACTGCTGTCGAGGTCCACCATGTTTCCGGCCTCGCGGGCAGTCTGCGTTCCAGTATGCATGGCAACGCCCACATCGGCCTGCGCCAGAGCGGGCGCGTCGTTGGTGCCATCGCCCGTCATGGCGACCAGATGTCCGTCCGCCTGCTCAGCCCGTATCCGGTTGAGTTTATCTTCCGGCGTGGCTTCGGCCAGAAAATCGTCCACACCGGCCTCCGCCGCAATCGCGGCGGCGGTGGCGGCATTGTCACCGGTAATCATCACGGTGCGAATGCCCATACGCCGCAACTGGGCAAACCGTTCGCGGATTCCGCCTTTGACGACATCCTTCAGGAAAATGACGCCGAGCACATGGCTGTCTTCACAGACTACCAACGGAGTGCCGCCCTGACGGGAGATGGTGTCAACATGCGCTTCCACGTCAGCGGGCCAGCATCCGCCCTGCCGCTCCACATGCTGCCGAATGGCTCCGGAAGCTCCTTTGCGAATCGAGAGAGCCGGGTGTTCCTTGTCCGCTGGAATATCGACGCCGCTCATACGGGTCTGAGCGGAGAACGGTACAAAGCGCGCGTGCCGCTCAGCCAGTTCGCGGCCCCGCAGTGCGAAGCGTTGCTTGGCCAACACAACAACCGAGCGGCCTTCCGGAGTTTCGTCGGCCAGCGACGACAGTTGCGCCGCATCCGCCAGCCGATGTATATCCACGCCCCGGGCGGGAAGAAAATCCACCGCCATGCGGTTACCTAATGTGATGGTTCCGGTTTTATCCAACAGCAACACATCCACATCGCCCGCCGCCTCCACCGCCCGCCCGCTGGTGGCCAGTACATTGCGGCGCGACAGCCGGTCGATGCCGCTGATGCCGATCGCACTGAGCAACCCGCCGATGGTGGTGGGAATCAAGCAGACCAGCAGTGATACAAGCACTGGAAGATTCAGCAGTCCGCCGGTTTTAACGCCGCCTTCCCGCTCGGCATAGCCGAAGAATGCGGGCAGTGTCGCGACGGCGAGCAGAAAAATAAGCGTCAGACCGATCAGTAGAACACCAAGCGCCTGCTCGTTCGGAGTACGCCCGCGCACCGAGCCTTCGACCAGCGCAATCATGCGGTCCAGAAAGGTTTGACCGGGCTCGCTGGTCACGCGCACTTTAATCCGGTCACTGATAACGCGTGTTCCCGCTGTTACCGCCGAACGGTCGCCGCCGCTTTCGCGGATGACCGGCGCTGATTCGCCGGTGATGGCCGATTCGTCCACGCTGGCTACGCCTTCAAAAATTTCACCGTCCGTCGGAATGGTATCGCCTGCTTCGCACAATACTTCGTCGCCGGTTTTCAGTTCCGCCGCCGACACGGATTCTTCGCGGCCATTGCACAGGCGGCGGGCTTTGAGCGATACCCGCATGCGGCGTAGCGCGGCAGCCTGCGCTTTGCCGCGGCCTTCTGCCATCGCTTCGGCAAAGTTGGCGAACAGCACGGTGAACCAGAGCCACAGCGCAATTTGCAGGTTGAATGCGGACGGCGAGCGGAAGCAAACCGCACTTACAGCCAGCGCGCCGATGAAGACGACGAACATGACGGGATTACGCAGCTGAACGCGCGGATCAAACTTGCGGAGGCTGTCCAGCAGGGCCCGCCGGAGCAACCTGTGATCAAAAATGGAAGAACGGATTGTTGTCATGGTTTTCCCCTAAAGAGTACTTCCGGATATCCAAAGCAGGTGATCGGCAACCGGGCCCAAAAAGAGCGCCGGAAGAAAGGTCAGTCCGCCGACAATCAGAATGACGGCGATCAGCAGAACCACGAAAGTGGCTCCGTCCGTTGGAAATGAACCGGGCGACGGCGGCGTAATTTTCCGGACAGCGAGCCGCCCGGCCAGCGCCAGCATGGGAACGATCACGGCATACCGCCCGATCAGCATCGCGATGCCCAGACCGATATTAAAAAATCCGGTGTTGGCGTTCAGTCCGGCGAACGCGCTTCCGTTGTTGCCCGCGGCAGATGACCACGCGTAAAGAATTTCTGTGAAGCCGTGCGGCCCGGCGTTGGCGCGGCTGTCCAGCGCGCCCGGCCAGATCATCGTAATGCCGCATCCCAGCAAAATCACAACGCAAGGTGCAAGCACTGCGACGGAAGCCAGCAGAATATCGCCGCGATCCAGCCGCTTGCCCAGATATTCGGGTGTGCGTCCAACCATCAAACCGGCCAGAAATACGGTGAGGACAACAAAGGCGATGATGCCGTAAAGACCAGCTCCGACTCCGCCGAAAATGACTTCGCCGAGCATGATGTTGAATAGCGCCGCCATTCCGGCCAGCGGCGACAGGCTGCTGTGCATCGCGTTCACGCTGCCGTTGGAGGCGGCGGTCGTCGCCGCTGTCCACAGTACGCTGGTGGCCAGGCCGTGCCGGACTTCTTTTCCTTCCCATGCGCCCGCCGCCGAGCGGCCCGCGAGCTGGAGTTCAGCCGTATAGGTCAGCGCAAGACCAGCCAGAAATAACGTCAGCATGGCGGAGAACAGACACGCTCCGTGCCGCGGATTTTTCACCGTGCGTCCGAATGCGAACGGAAGAGCCGCAGGAATCAGCAGAATCGCCCAGAGTTGAAGCAGGTTGGAAAACATCGTTGGATTTTCAAAGGGATGCGCGCTGTTTACCCCAAAGAATCCGCCCCCGTTGGTGCCGAGCTGTTTGATGGCAATCTGCGACGCCGCCGGGCCGAGCGGAATCATCTGCACGGCACCTTCGAGCGTGTGCGCTTCAATGTAGGAATGGAAGGTTTGCACGACGCCTTGACCGGCCAGTATCAGCGCGAGCACGGCGGATAGCGGCAAAAGAATGTAAACCGTGGCGCGCGTCATATCGCACCAGAAATTTCCCCGCTCCCGTGCGGAACGGCCCGCCAGACCGCGGGCCAGCGCGAACGCCGCCGCAATACCGGTAGCGGCGCTGACAAAATTCTGTACGGTCAGTCCCAGCATTTGAGTCAGATAACTCAGCGTCGATTCGCCGGAGTAGGCCTGCCAGTTTGTGTTGGTCGCAAAGCTGACCGCCGTGTTGAATGCCAGCGGCCAAGATACAGCTGGCACTCCTTGCGGATTAAAGGGCAACCGGTTTTGCAGCAGTTGCAAAGCCAGCACAGCGATGAATCCGGCCAGATTGAACGCCAGCAGAGCGCCGGCATAACGCTTCCAGTTCATCGGCTCCGCCGGATTGATTCCTGAACCGCAGTAAATCGCACGTTCCAACGGTTTTAGAAAGCCAAGCAGTCCGCCGGGGGAACCATCCATCACGTTCGCGATCCACCGTCCAATCCATGGCGAGAGCGCTGCCAGTAAACCGGCGAACGCGCCGAATAAGAGAATGTCTGTCGTTTGCATGCGGACATCCTGCCCGGGAATACCGATATCGGGTAGTTAAGACAGGATAGAAACGCGCTAAAAAACCGCTAACGCCGATGCTTGAAGCAAGGCTCTTTTCCAAAGAGCGGAATTTTCACGCCTCAACAATCAGTCGCAGGGCAAGGTTCGCTTGCATGTGGGCGGCGATGCCGACGCGCGGGGCCATCAGTCCGCAGCCGGGGCGAGCGCCAGTTGAGAGATCGCCGACGATATAACTGTTCCGACCCATTTTTTTAACGCCGAGGGTTTCTTCCGGCCCGAAGCCCGCCATGCCGGAAGCGCCGATGAACGGGACATCCGGTTTCTGCGCGGTGAACGCCTGCAAGAGCATCGCTTTTTGATCGGCGCGGTCAAACGCTTCAATCATCACATTCACATTTCCGAACATTGGAAAAATATTTTCCGGAGTCAGCTTTACGGCGTGTGCTTCGACCTGAACATACGGATTGATTTTCCGAAGGTTGGAAACCAGCGCATCGGTTTTCCGCATACCGATCTGATCGACAAAATACTGTTGGCGGTTGAGGTTGCTAGGCTCGACGACATCGAAGTCGGCAACAATCAGTTTGCCGACTCCGACGCGCGCCAGCGCGACGGCAATCGCCGAGCCAAGCCCGCCCAGCCCGGCGATACCGACGGTCGCGGCTTTGACCTTGGCGTGAACGCCGGGTGTGTGGCGCGACGCCATCAGCGCTTCGAGTTCGTCCGCCGACGGCTGTTCGCCGCGCGTGATCAGGTTGACTTCGTCACCTTCGGACAGCGGCGTGTCAGCAATCATCGCCGCGCCGTTAAGAATGACCACATCCGCGGCAGGCTTCACTTCGTCACGCAGCGCGAAGAGTGTTTTTGCTCCAGTGTCAAACAGGCGTTCATTCAATTTTATTTTCATCACAACTCCGAGAAGCTTTCCCCACGAATCACTCGAATCGACACGAATGGAATATCCTGATTAGTGGAAATTTGTGCAGATTTGTGGGCATTTTTTCAATTTTTATCTACCGGTGACTGCTCTGTGGGAGGTTCTTTCAGCGCGGGTTTGGCGAATGATTTCACGAACATGTGGATGCCGGTGATGATGATGAATACCGCAAACATCCGTTTGAGCAGGGTCTGGGGAATAGTGCATACCAGATGCGTGCCTAGCATTGCTCCGGCGATGCCGCCCAGCGCAATTATGCCGCAAACGGGCAGGTTAACCGGGATGTCCGGATTGAGTTTATAACGAATCGCTCCGGCCAGCGCCATCGGCAGCATGATGAAGAGCGACATGCCCTGCGCACTTTTCTGTCCGAAGCTGAACCCGAGGACCAGAATCGGAACCATTAGGATGCCGCCGCCAACACCGAACATTGAACTGATGACACCCGCCGCAACCCCGGCGATAATATAAAGAATCCAGTTATCCATATTATTTCCCCTTTTGAAAAAATCTTTTCATGAACTCCAATTTGCGCACGGAATGAACCGCCCGTCCGCCTTCATGCCCGGCCAGCGGATAAACCGCCAGCTCTTTGGTCGCGCGGATTTTGTTATAGACCGCAACCGTGCATTCGGGAGGACAAATTGTATCCTTTAAGCCGCACGAAACCAGCACCGGACAGCGAATTTCCGGAGCGAAGTTGATGTTATCAAAATACGACAAATTCCGGCGCACCGTTTCCGCGCGTTCTGGAAACGCCGTTATGTAATCGGCAAGCCCTGCTCCGCCGCCGCTGCGAGTCGCAATCCGCTGTTCCATCCAGCAACTGCTCGGCACATCCGCCATACAAAGCGCAATCGAAGGGTCCAGTGCCGCCAATCCCAAAGCCACTCCGCCGCCCTGACTATGCCCTTCGACCGCAATCCTCATTCCGTCAATTTCCGGCGTTTCGCGGGCCAGCCGCACCGCACGGAGAAAATCGGTCCAGACACAAAACATATAACTGTTCACCAAATCGTTCAGATTCAGTGTCCACCAGCCGGATTTCCCATCGCCATCAAAAGCCGTTGCCGATCCAGTGGTGCCGCCTTGAAGCCGAAAGTCCGGAGCAATCACCGCACAGCCCGCCGCCAGCCAGGTTGAAAAATCGTCCGGCTTCCCGCGACTGCGGTTTGCGCCGTGACAATGAACCACGACGGGAACTTTCCGTTCTTTCGCTTCCGGCGGCAGAAGAAGCCAAGTATGAATCGGCGTTCCGTCGAGTCCTTCAAAAGTCAGGTCTCGCACTTCTCCCACTGTATTTCCGGCGACGTTCAGCGGAACGGTTTCGCAACGGGTCCGAGCGTCTGCCCAAAACGCGCCGAAATCCGCAGATTGGGTCTGCGGAACATTCAGCGTTTCAAGCTCAGCAATTTTACGGTCAGACTGCGGCACGGGTTTCCTCTTTCCTCACATCAAAACGGAACCGGAATCATGAAAGCACAATGTGCGTTGATTGTCATCCTGCGCACGGCTTCAATCTTTCTGCCCGCAAGCATAGCTTGTTGAAGGGGTTGTTTTTGATTATTATTTCGCCCTAGGTAGCTGGGGTTCCCAGCTTTGGAGAACGTATTATGGGTACACATTGCCCCGCACAGTATGACCTGTCGCTGCCGAAACGCCTGAAAAGGTTTCTGACGGTCGTATTGTTTCTTTTTTCTGCGGCCATGTTGCCTGCGGCCGAATTGAAGTTTTACATGCCATTTAATGAGGGTGTCGGCGGTACGGCTCGGGATCAAATCAGCCAGCTTACGGGAAGTGTGAACGGTGCGGTGTGGGTTGATGGTATTGCGGGCAAAGCGTTGCAGTTCAATGGCGTCGGGGCAAATGTAGCCTTCACGATAAACAGTTCCACGAACTTCCTGCGCAATTTCAGCGGCGGAGCCTTCAGCATAACCGCCTGGATAAAGCCTGATTCTACCAAGGAATATACAACCTGCGGCGAAATTCTAAATACGGGAACCGATCTGGGGCCGGGATGGAGGTTTTTATATTTTTACCGAATGCTGTATTTCAGAAGTGGCAATGGCTCGATGTCAACATTCTGGGAGGCAAACAGTAGCCCAGCGATTGATAAGATCCATAACGACGAATGGAATCACATCGCCGTGACAAGGAGCGCCGCAGGGATCGTGTCCATCTACATCAATGGAAAAAAGGCCGCGGCCACCCCCTCTGCTGTGACGGTAATAAATAACTCCAGCAAAAATACGCTCACGATCGGCGCATATATCGGCGGATCTCCATATAACTTTAAAGGAATCATCGATGAGGTAAAAATATACCAAGGAGAGCTGACTCCGGCGGAAATCTACAAAGAAACCACCTCGATTGTCCGGAAAAGCGCGCTGAATCTGGACGGTGTTCTCGACGAGGCTATATGGGCTGGCGCGACACGTTTTGAGCCGTTTGTGCCAGCTAAAGGTTTTACAGGCGCGTCGACTGCCACCATGACGAATAACGCGTTTATGTTCATGCTGATCAGCAGCCTGACAGGCGGAGAACCCATGGCTCAAACAGCGGGCTTGGTCACCTATGATAATGAGTTTATCTATGCGG
>JADYZA010000140.1 GCA_020853375.1 Verrucomicrobiota bacterium
ATCCGTTCGTTGGCCTGATGCGGCACAATCTTGTCGAGCTCATCCACGCCAATGCCGCGAGCCTCGCAGGCCTCCGCCAGCATATCGATCATCTTGCGGACTGCTAGCTTGAACACCGTCAGCCCTTCCATCTCGATCACCTCACCGGTTCCCATGTGCGGAACATAAAGCACCTTTTGATCGACTCCGGTGGCGGAAAGAACCGGGCGGTTAACCAGTACGTTCACATTTCCGACGCGCGGTTCGCAGGAAAGTAGCGAAGCGGTTGCCGCATCGCCGAAAAGAGCCAAGGTTTTCTGATCCTCATGATTAATCATCGGCGAAAGAGTTTCAGCGGTGATGACAATCACTTTTTTGGACGGATCGTCGCGCAGGATATCGACCGCGTTCTGCAGGGCGTACATATAACCCGAACAGGCGGCGTTGACATCGTGCGCCTGCATCAGGATTTCGCCTTTGGCGGGGCTGAGTTCTTTGAGAACACGGCAGGCAAGCGACGGAGTCATCGCCAGCGGCGTGCCGGTTGAGCAAACCAGCGCATCGATATCGGCCAGCGTCAGATTTTCTTTCGCAAGCAGATCCTGCACCGCCTTGACGGCCAGCGTGTCGACATTTTCGTTGCCGGCGATCCAGTAGCGCTCCTCGCATCCGGTGCGGGAACGAATGGCTTCAGAATCCCATTCGCCATGTCCGGAAAGAAGTTCCTCGTTCAAGATATGACGCGAGCCGAGCACCGTGGTGATCGACGAAATCAGCACCGGTTTACGTTCACAGGCAGCCGGTTTTCCAACCTTCGGAACACGGGCCATATTTTTTTCAAGAATCGGTGTACCGGGATTTTCGCTGGTGATCGGCTTTGTAATCAGTCCGGCTTTATCGGCGGCAATACGCGCCAGCGGCGTGCCGACATCGACGGAGTCGCCTTCCGCAAGGAACAGCTTTTCGATGGTTCCGTCAACCGGCGTGGAAATTTCCATCGTCGCCTTATCGGCCTCAACCGCCGCGAGTAGGTCGCCAGCCTTGACGGCCTGACCGTCTTTTACCAGCAGTTCGACGATTTTAACGGTTTTATCGGACGGACTCGACCCGATGGCATTGACGGTGACAAACCCGTCGGCCTCTTCGACCGGCTTCTGCCATGTCAGAGAATAGTCGAGCAGTTCGGCGGCTTTGCCGAGTACCGAGCGGAACGAAGGCAGCACTTCGATCTGTGTTTCGAAAAGATAAGGAATGTAGGTGTCGTGACGGGTGACGCGTGCGACTTGAACCGGCACGGTCGCTTTTTCGGCGACTGTCGCAAGAATTTCGCCGCCGAGTCCGCAAGTGTGATTGTCTTCGTGGACGACAAGCAATTTACCGGTCTTCTGCGCCGAGGCGATGACCGCCTCCTGATCCCACGGAGAAAGAGAGCGCAGGTCGATGACTTCCACGGAAGCTCCAGCGGTTTGGAGCGCGTCAGCCGTTTTTTCGCAAAGCGGCATTGTGCTGCCCCAGCTGACAATTGTCAGGTCGCGGCCCGAACGGGTGACGCACGCCCGGCCAACCGGTACAAACTGCTTCGCAGCATCTTTGGAGGAGGCAACGGAACGGTCGTTGATTAGATTTTTCGGAAACAGAAAAACGGTCGGACGTCCGGATTCGAAGGCGGCATTCAGCAGACCGGCGGCATCCGGAGCGGTTGACGGCATAAAAACATCCAGCCCAGGAATGTGCGCAAAGGTGGCGTCGAAAGTTTGCGCGTGATACGGACCAAGCCCCGGACGATACGCTCCGCAAATCGCCATCAGGATCACCGGGCACTCCCACTGTCCGTTGGTTCTCCACCACATCGCACCGAGTTCGGACGCAATCTGGTTGAAGGCGGGTAGCATGAAGTCGGCAAATTGAATACAGGCGACCGGCTTCTTACCCGTCAGAGCTTGTCCGATGGCCGTGCCGACGATGGTGGCTTCGCTGAGCGGCGCATTGAGGATTTGTCCGGGAAAGTCGGTGCTGAGTCCGCGTGTCAGACCAAACACATCGCCTTTCGGATCTTCGAGATCTTCGCCGTAGAGATAGATGTTTTTATCGCTTCCGAGCCGGGCGCGGAATACTTCGCGCATCGCTTCGAGCATGGTGAGCGCATCGCCGCCGGAGCGCTGTTCGCTCGCGGCGGACGTTAGTTTTTCCGGTAACGGCTTTTTCGCGGAAAGTTCGGTTTTGGCGTTCGGTGTGCCGCGCGCAACAGCGAATGCGGCATCGATATCGTGGTTGATCGAATGCTCAATCTCTTTGAGCTGGGCCTCGGAGATTCCGGCGGCAATCAGCTGTTCGGCAAGAATCCGGATCGGATCGGCCTTTGCATGCATTTCGCGAATGTCGTCCGCCGAGCGGTAAAGGGTATGGTCGTCGGCGTTGGTGTGGCTGGTCAACCGCTCGACATCAATAACAACAATTTGCGGGCCACGGGTTTTCCGAACCTTGGAAACCGCATCGCCGAAAACGCGATGCGTTGCCACCACATCGGTTCCGTCCGCGCGGAGAATCGGCAGGCCGTAGAACTCTTTCGCATCGCCATCCGGCAAAGAGAAAAAAGTGCGTCCCTTGGTCGGCGTGGAAAGCGCATAA
>JADYZA010000141.1 GCA_020853375.1 Verrucomicrobiota bacterium
GCCTCTTGGTTCCGTGGCGGACGGACGGTCAGGGTGGTTTTCATCAGCGGAGGCTTTCCGGAAGTTTGGCTTTATCGGCGGGATTGGCGGGCCAGTGCGGCAGATCGAATCCGGCTTTGACGATGGCGTATTCGATGTTTTTGATGTGGGCCACGTTGCCGTTGAAAATGACGGTCAGCGTGTGGTTCATGAGATCGGGCCGGATTTCCGAGATGCCCGACACAGGCCGGAGAGCCTGAGCGATGCGGTTGACCGCATCTTCGGAGCGAAGCTGTGCGATCGGGAATATCTCGATGCGGATGTTGTTACGGAAGCATCCGGCGCAGAGGAGCAGTACGGCGAGCAGTATCCATTTGTTCAGGCGTGTTTTCATAGGCCGGAAAATATAACGGAAAAGGGGTGCGGGTAAACCTCATAATCAGAGGTCGTTCATCATCGGCAGGCCGTAAACCCGTTTCCAGTCCGGCGGACGCCGGAACTTTTCGCGGGACAGCCGCAGAAATTCGTCCGCCAGTTGCGCGGCTTCCGGATAACGGGCCTCGTGAATGTCGAGGAAGTCGGTGTAGCGTTTTTCGGCCTGACTGAAATCACCGTTGAGCTGCAGGGCCAGCGCCAGACCGAACAGGGCGGAGGGACTTTCGGTTTCCTGTATGAGCGCTTTGCGGTACAGCTCTTCGGCCTGGACGGGTCGGTCGGCCCGCATGAGAAGGTTGGCTTGCAGGAACTGGGCGAGGGCGTTGTTCGGGTAGCGGCGGCAGATGCGAAGAGCTTCTGCGTAGTGGCCGTGCTGATAGGCCATGGCGGCTTCGGCGACACGGGTTTTCGCGTCACGGTTGTGCGGTATCGTGTAGGCTAGATGCACGATCAGGATGGCGAGCAGGACGGTGAGGGCAATCCGCAGGTCGGTTTTGCTGATCCGCCAGCGGTGAACCCACCGTAAGAACTGTCTGGCCGCCGACGGAGTGCGGGCGGTTTCGCGTTCAAATTCCGCCTGCGCGGTGAGGACGAGCGCCGCCGTGACCGGCCCCAGCGCATAGGCGGGAAGATTGTTCGCGTGGTCGCCGCGGGCCGCTTCGATACTTTCGCGCTCAAACCAGACGGCGAATCCTTCGCGGGCTCGGCGCACAAAGAGCATCAGCAGGTCGCCGCCGGTGTTTCGCAGGGCTTCAAGTGCCATAAATTGATGAATGGCGGGAAGGTGGGCCGTGTCGTCGATTACTTCCTGTTTCCAAGTATTGGATTCGGTGTGTCCGGGGAAACCGTGGGTTTCTTCAAAGCGTTCGAGCAGTACGGTTTGTTTTTCCGGGTCGATTCCGCGCCAGAAGAGCGGCATGAAGGAACCAAAGGTGGGTTCGTGAATGTAGTGCCCGACTTTCCAGACATTGGAAAACGCCTTGGCGGCTGGATTCCAGAATATGGTGTTCAATGTCCGCACCAGCTGGTCGCGCTCTTCGCTCAGCGATGCGGCGACCGGTTCGGCGTGTTCGCTTGCTTCGCAAAGGCGCAGCACCGCTTCGATTTCGGCGATTAGTAAAACCGTGAGTTCCGGCGTTGCTTTGCCGCGCTCGAAATGTTGCGGGACGAAAATCTCCTGCTCGCTCTGCCATGCCGGAATCCGGTCGTGGTGGGGATCAAAATGGCGCAGGGCCCATTGCACATATTTGCGCAGAGCGGGTAGATGTTTTTTGAGCAGTGCCGGATCGCGCCCGTTCTGCCAGGCCAGTTCAAATGCCTGCGCGATAAACGGCCACGGCGCAACCGGTGAAACCAGTCCGTCTGCGTTGGCCCAGGATGGAAAGCCGCCGCTAGTCTGCTGAAGGCTTAGAGCGGTCTGCGCCAGTTTCAGCGCGACAGACGGATCAATCAGGTTCCATGCGCGGACGAGCGGGTAGAGTTCGTTGAGAGAGAAGATATTGCCGGAGAAGCCTTCGGCAATACTCCAAAGACCGTGGAGCGCGCCGGTGCTTTCCCGCAGGCGGGCCGACAGGCTTTCCGCAGCCAGCGCGACAGGGGCGTTGTGGCGCGGGTTTATGCTGAATAGATTACCGATCAGTTCCCGCCGGGCGGTTTCGCTTTGAACGAGGGTTTCAAAATTTTCTTTGAGAACGGATTCCGCTTTCGCCAGAGCCTGTTCCTGAGTGGCCGCATTGCAGACGAGTACAAAGCGATTACCGTTTAGTAAAAGCAGAGTCCGGTTTGCCCAGACGAGGCCGTTTTCCTCCCGGATGTCCGCTTCGGCTGTCAGTTGCGGCATCGGCAGGCCGATAACCCGTCCGTAAAGCACGCCGGATTCAGACATCAGGGCGTCGATCCGGCACTGTTCAGGATTTTTCCGCGCGTTGATGGAAAAGCCGTTTGAAAACAGGCGGGTTTTGCAGGGAGCCTCTGGAGCGATTAGCTGGAGCGTCCATGCGGCACCGAGTGCGGTGAGCGCGCCGGAAACAGAACCGGTGGCGAGTGGAGCCGTATCTTCCGGGCCGGAAAAAAGCCGCCAACCTTCTTTCCAGGGAACTTCAGGGTAGTCTATGAAAACATTTTGCATGGCGTGGGCCGTATAGTGTCTTAAGCCGCTTCCTTCTTCAACACCTTGCTTTTGATTTCCAATCTGGGCGAAAGGCTTGCGCCGGATGTTTTAAAATGTTTATCATGAGCCCGCATTCTATGAACGGAAGGGGTGGAGTTATGGCAATTGCACGCGCGGTCGAAACAGTTCGTAAGCTGGTGCCTGATCTGGATGGGCGGATCAGCCAGTTCGAAGTGGAAACGTTTGAGATGGATGACGAGCTGGTTTCCGCCTTCTGTGAGGAGCTCGAACGAATGTCTGGCGAACTTCAGTCCGGCCTGGACGGTTCGGATAATGAATTGATTCGCGTGGCGGCACACTCCATCAAGGGAATGGGCGGCACGATGGGGCTTCCGGAAATTTCCGTGCTGGCTCAGGAAATTGAACTGACTCTCCGCGGCGGACAGCTGGATCGTTGCAAGGAGCTTTGCACCGCGCTGATCAAATGGGCCCGTGATTTCGTAGCCGCCAATCAATGAAACTTTTTCCGGCAGATGACGTGCGTGAAACCGTTCCCGCAGGTGCCTCCCCAAAGTCCTATCTGGGGGGAAAAGTGCTGGTGGTTGATGATGAGCGGCCCAACCGGCTCTACCTGAAAAAACTTCTGTCCTCGTACGGTTGCGAAGTGATCGAGGCCACCGATGGACCCTCCGCACTGGAAATGATTCATTGCGCACGGCCCGATTTGATTCTCGCTGATGTGGTCATGCCCGGCATGGACGGTTTTGAATTGTGCGGTGCAATCAAAGCACTGCCCGCGACCCGTGATCTTCCGGTGATTATGGTAACCGCCAAGGGGCAGATTGAAGATCTTAAGAAAGGCTTCGATCTTGGAGCCATGGACTATATCCGGAAACCCTTCGATGCCCGCGAGCTGGTGTTGCGTGTCGGTAATGCGCTGGCCCTGAAGCGCAGTAATGACGCACTGGCCCACTGGAAACGCCGCGTTTCTCACGAGCTGGAGCTTGCCGGAAAAATTCAGCAGTCGATGTTTTCCACCGAACCCTTCTTCTCTGGACCGTTTGAGGTTCGTATTAATTACCGCTCTTCGATGGATGTTGGCGGCGATGCGTTTGATGTGATTTCACTGCCGGACGGGCGCTGCTGTGTCTATGTGGCTGATGTGTCTGGACACGGCGTGGCTCCGGCGATGATCTCCTCGATGCTGAAAGCCACTTCGACCGAATTGATCCGGACGTTTTTTGACCGAGGACCGGCGTTTATCTGCAACGAACTGCATGTTCGCCTATGTGCCACGCTCAATAATCCGGACTATTATGCCACGATGCTGGTGGCTCTTTATGAACCGGAAAACTCGCGCTGGGTCTGCATGAACTGCGGGCATCCGGCCCCGGTATTGATTCACGGAGGAAAGTCCATTCCGTTTCCACCCGGCGGTGGCGGTATTCCTGTCGGCATGCCACTGGGGCCGGACCGACCCTTCGCGGAAGAAGATCAGACTGTTATAAAATGCCGCCCCGGAATGCACATTCTGCTTTATACAGACGGACTGACTGAAGCACTGCACCGCGAAACAGGAGAAGAGTGCGGAGAAGAAATGCTTGCCAACCTGTTCGTGCGCGTTTCCGCCGATCCAAACGTTGTGGATTGTCCAGCCGCATTACTCAGCCTCATTGAGGCGGAAGGCTATGCTGTCGGGCATGACGATTGCACGGCCATTGCTATTCGTATGGCCGATCCGGATCATGTGATGATGGAAGGAACGGTTTCTGTTGATTTGCAGTCGGTTTCGGAATGTACGGAAAAGATGGAGCGGCTGTTATTGGAAAAAGCCGATGAAGATATTGCCGCACGTGTCCGGCTGGTGGCGATCGAACATGCGATGAATGTGGTGGAACACAGCGGTTTGGGGGCTCAGGATTCGATCTGGGTTCAGCTCATCCTCGACGAAACCGGATGTCGACTGGTATTTGTGGATCAAGGGCGTGAGTGGGATATTTCCAGGGCGGATTTAACGGAGCCTGGACCGGATGAATACGCCGAAGGTGGGCGGGGCTTGCTGATTACGAATATTGCCGCCGACCGTGTTGAGCGCTATAGACGCGAGTCAAAGAATATCGTAAGTTACGTATTCAGAAGGCAAATCGACGAATGAACGAATCTGTATATCAGGCTAGGCGAGAGCTGTTTAAGACGCTCGATCTGCCCGTCTCCAAGGCGGACATTAAACGATTGCGCTGGCGTCAGCGGGGTCGTTTGTTCGTCTGGGAATGGGCGCTCAGCAGCTTGCTCGTTATCAAACGGTTGATGGATGTCGTTTGCAGTCTGATGGCTATCCTGTTGCTGACGCCTCTTTTTGTTGTGGTTTCCGTACTGATCGTACTCGAAGACGGCTGGCCGGTACTCTATGTCCAGCAACGTGTTGGCATTAACGGCCGCATTTTTAATTTTTACAAATTCCGCTCCATGCGTCGTGGTGCTGATCGGTTAAAAGAACAACTGATGGCGCAGAATGAATCGTCAGGCGGAGTGATCTTTAAAATGAAAAAAGACCCTCGGATTACAAGGGTTGGACGCATCCTCCGGCGTTTCAGCATTGATGAAATGCCGCAGTTTTTCAATGTGCTGTCTGGAGACCTTTCGCTGGTTGGTCCGCGCCCGCCGCTTCCGGCCGAAGTGGCTCAATACACGCTGAACGATCGTAAACGGTTGCATGTTAAGCCGGGCCTGACTTGTCTTTGGCAGATTGGCGGACGCTCTGAAATTCCTTTTGAACAGCAGGTGCGCCTGGATATGGAGTATATTCACAGTCGGAGTGTCTGGCAGGATATCCGTATTATGTTAAAAACAATACCCGCCGTTCTTTTTGGACGGGGGGCATATTAGAGAACAGGAGAGACAGTCATGAGTGTAGCATGCACAAAAGAGCAGGGGATTGGAATTGTTGCATTATCCGGTCCGTTAACCGCCGCCACCGTGGAGGCGTTCCGCGAACAGCTCGCCGCCTGGCAAGCTGGAGAGAGTGATATTAAAAACTTTGTTTTTGATTTGTCGTCTGTCGATTTCATGGACAGCGCAGGTCTTGGTTCTCTGATTGCTGCTCTCAAGCGGATCACTGAACGCGGCGGCGATATGAAGCTGGCCTGTCTTCAGAAAAAACCGCGCATGGTGTTCGAAATAACCCGAGCTTACAAGGTGTTCGAAATTTTCGATACCGTTGAAGAAGCGGTTAAAGCGGCCAAGCGGTAATCGATTCGGAGACGCAGTTTATTCATGAGAGCCGTACTCTATACCGGCGGTAAAAAACCGTGGGCCGAAATGCTCGGGGAACACCCTTGGGCGTTGTTGCCCGTCGGCGGACGACCTTTATTGAGCTACTGGCTCGAAATTTGCGTGGATATCGGTATCACCGATGTGCAGATTATTCTTGGACGCGATGCTGAATACATTGAGCTGTTTTGCGGTAACGGCGAAAAGTGGGGCCTTAGCATCAACTACAGCTTCATTCGAGCAGGGGACGATCCTCAGACCTACTTGGCCCGTGACCCTAGTCGATGGAGTGATGGACTGCTCTATGTCGGCGAAGCGGTGTTTCCCCGTCGCTGTGAAAATTTCACACGGGAAAAACTTCAGATTCTTCAGCAGGGTTATTGTGTCCATCATAATGAACGCAGCGCCTTTTTCATCAGCCGCGAACCGGAAACGATTGATTATTTTATTCGCACTGGGCATTGCGCCGAAATCAGTCGGTGTGTTGATTCTTGCGGTGAAAAGGAATGTTGCCGAACCTCGGAGCCTTGCGGGATCGACTTCACCCTGATTCGCGATATCACGCACTACTATCAGCTCAACATGGATATTGTCCGGAACGAAATGGGCCGATATCTCTCCAGCGGATACTCCACGGTCGACGGTGCCTCCATTGGCTATAATGTTGTAACGCCGCCATCCGTCACGTTCACGCCACCGCTCGCAATCGGCAACGACTGTCGCATCGGCGCCATTTCTGTCATCGGTCCAGGCGCCGTGATTTCGGATCATGTTCTCATCGATCGGCAATGCGAAATTTCTGACAGCATTATTCTCTCCGATACGTATGTCGGACGAAATCTGGAGATCAAAGGGAAAATCGTTGCCGGGAATCGAATTATCGATCCGGAAGATGGAACCTGTCTCGAAATTGAAGACCCGTGGCTTGTTGCGCAGACTCGTCCTCGCAACTACATGAGAGATTTTCTGCGTGCCATCTTTGGCTGGGAGTTTGCTTTATTGCTCGTGATTTTGCAGTTTCTTCCGTTTATTTTCCTGTACAGCATTATTCGCCTGTTCGGGCTTGGGCGGTTTGTGAATCGCGACTCATGGGGCATTGATGGAGCCAGAATTAAAGTCGCGCACTTTGTCTCCATCAATCCGATTCCCAGCTTCCTGTTAATGATCTTCTACGGAACCTCACTCGATCGGTTCCCTCAGTTTTTGAGTGTGCTGCGTGGAAAACTTTGGCTTTGCGGGCAGGTTCCAAAAGTCGCCAACGGCGACGGGATCAAAGAAGTGAACCGTTATTTCCCGGCTGTTTTCAGCTATTCCGATGCCTTTGTGGAAATTGATAAACAGATGGATGCGCTTTATTATGCTCACACCCGTTCGCTCGCTGCAGATCTGCGGATATTGCGCCACGCGCTTCTGAACCGTCTGATTGAGGTCGAAACGGTTTCCGGCGCAAAGATATTATCGTGATTTTCCAATCCTTGGAAATCAGCGAAGTTTGTAGAGCGTTTTATTATCAATCACTTCGCGGGCCAGACCTTCGGAACGGGCTATGCGTTCCACTTCATCGGCGACGGCGTCGGCCACGCGACGGTCAAAGACCGACGGAATAATGAACTCTTCACACAACTCATCGGCGGAGACCAGGTCGGCGATTGCGCGGGCCGCGGCCAGTTTCATTCCTTCGCTGATCGAGCTTGCGCGGCAGCGCAGCGCGCCTTTAAAAATTCCGGGGAAGCACAGCACATTATTGATCTGGTTCGGATAATCGGACCGTCCGGTCGCCATGATGCGCGCGTACGGCTTGGCCACTTCCGGCATGATTTCAGGAATTGGATTGGCCATCGCAAAAATAATCGGATCTTTCGCCATATTTTTCACGTCGTCAGCGGTGATGCATCCTGGTGCGGAAACGCCGAGGAACAGGTCGGCACCCTTCAGAGATTCGCTTAGTGTTCCCTGTTCGTTGTTAGGATTTGTGTTCTGCGCAAACCACTCCTTGACCGGATTCATACCGTCTTTACGTCCACGGTAAATCGCGCCGGTACGGTCAAACCCAATCAGATTTTTCACGCCCGCCGCCATCAGAATTTTTGAACAGGCCACGCCCGCCGCGCCAACACCGTTGACGACGACTTTCAGATTTTCCATTTTCTTGCCGATAATTTTCAGAGCGTTATACAGCGCCGCCAGCGAAACCACAGCCGTGCCGTGCTGGTCATCGTGAAAAACCGGAATATCCATTTCCGCCTTCAGTCGTTCCTCAATTTCAAAACAACGCGGCGCGGAAATATCTTCGAGATTGATGCCGCCGAACGTTGGGGCAAGCAGTTTGACCGTTCGGATGATTTCTTCAGTATCTTTGGTCGCCAGACAGATTGGGAAAGCATCTACGCCGCCGAATTCTTTGAATAGCATGGCTTTACCCTCCATCACCGGCATGCCGGCTTCCGGGCCGATATCGCCAAGACCGAGCACGGCCGTGCCGTCGGAAACGACCGCGACCATATTTTTCTTAACGGTCAGTGCGTCGGCTCGGGCGACGTCTTCGTTGATCGACATACAGACGCGGCCAACTCCCGGCGTATAGGCGATTGCCAGCGCGCCTTTAGCGGTAAGGTCGAGCTTGCTCGTCACTTCAATTTTTCCGCCGAGGTGTGAGCGGAAGGTGATTTCGTCAGCGGAGAGAACCTTGGTCCCTGTTGCTTTTTCCAAGGTTTGGATAATTTCCTGCTGGTGATCGCTACTGCGGGCATTGACGACAAAGCGGAACGGACTGGCGACTCCTTCGGAAAGAGCCGGCACGCCTTCGGCGGCGATGATGAGTTTTTCAAGTTCTGCGCGGGTGAGAGTTGATTTAACAGTTAGATCAATGCTGAAGCTGGGGGACGGATTAATTTTCATACGTTTCTCCTTAAAATGAGCCGCTATCGTACCGATCCGCTCGCTCCGGACAAGTCGAAAGTCCAAAGTCTAAGGTCGAAGCAGGGAACTGGGGAGCACTTTTGACTTTTGCCCTTAAGACCTTTGACTTTCTCATGCGGCTTTCGCCTTGAGCTTCAACGGTTTTGCGGTAATGTTTGCGCTCCAAATGGGGATTTTTATGAAGAAAATTAAGATAGGCATTCTGGGTTTCGGTACGGTTGGCGCGGGCGTTGTGGAGGGTATCCTCAAAAACGGCGAGTTGATGGCTCAGCGCACCGGAATTTTTCCAACCATTGGAAAAATCGCCGATCTCGATATTAAAACCGATCGTGGCGTCAAGGTGGATAAAGCACTTCTGACGACCGACGCGCTTTCGGTGATCGATGACCCGGAAATTGATGTGATTGTAGAGCTGATCGGCGGCGTCAAGGTAGCCAAGGATTTCGTCCTGCGAGCTTTGAAGAACGGGAAGCCAGTTGTGACGGCCAATAAAGCGTTGCTGGCCGAAGCGGGTCGCGAGCTGTTTGAAGCTTCCGCGAAGAGCGGGGCTGGAATATTTTTTGAAGCCAGCGTTGGCGGCGGCATTCCAGTGCTACGCGCGCTGAAAGACGGTTTGGTCGGAAACCAAATCAAGAGTATGTACGGCATTCTGAATGGAACCTGCAATTACATCCTGACCCGCATGGAACGCGAAGGGCTCGATTTTGATGTAGTACTGGCCGATGCCCAGAAGCTGGGCTATGCCGAAACTCCGCCGGATCTCGACATCGACGGTATTGATACCGCACATAAAGCAGTTGTACTGGCTTCGCTGGCTTACGGCGCGCCGGTTCCGATGGATGCTTTCACGATTGAAGGGATTCGCGGATTGTCGCATCGCGAAATCGAGTACGCTGCTGAGCTGGGCTACCGCATCAAGTTGCTGGCTGTGATTCGCAATGTGGACGGCGCGGTTGAAATGCGTGTGGAACCTTCCTTTGTTCCGGAAAAACATCTGCTGGCTTCGGTGCATGATTCATATAATGCGGTGTTTATCGAAGGCGACGTGGTCGGCAATACGCTCTATTACGGGCGCGGCGCAGGCAGACATCCAACGGCCAGCGCAGTGATTGGTGATATCATGGAGGCTGCCTCCGGCAAGGGTGGCTGCAGCGACTGGCTTCTGAAAAACAAGCCGCCATCGGTGCGCGACGCAAAAGATGTTTCCATTCGGTGCTACTTGCGCATGTCGTTGAAAGATCAGCCGGACGTTATGGCGCAGGTTGCGCACGTGCTCGGCAAAAATCAGGTTAGTATCGCGTCGATTATCCAGAAAGAGGAGAACGCGGGCGGACAGGTTCCGGTGGTGTTTCTGACTCATAAGGCGCTGGAAAAGAATTTTGTCGCGGCGATGGAGGAGATCGAGCGGCTGGATGTGGTGGACGGGAAACCCGTCCGTATGGCGATTGAAGATTTTGAATAGAGATAAACAACGAAAGAATTGCCCACGAATTACACGAATTTTCACTAATCTTTACCCGTGAAAGAGAATTATCTTATTCGTGTTCATTCGTGCAGATTTGTGGGAGAAAAATTCTGTTAATTGAGGTTGAAAATGAAAGTAGTAAAATTCGGCGGGACATCCGTCGCCAATGCAGAGCAGATTTCGAAGATTGTAAATATTGTTACGGCTGACAAAGACCGCCGCATCGTGGTGGTTTCCGCGCCGGGCAAACGGAATAAAGCCGACATCAAGGTCACCGACTTGCTGATCGCTTTGGCGAACACCGTGATCGCAGGAAAAGATTTTGAGGCCGACCTGATGGCGGTGGTGAATCGCTACGCCGAAATCCAGCGCGACCTGAAGCTGCCGGAAGCAGTAACCAAAACCATCGAAGCCGATTTGCGCGGACGGATTAAAGGCCGCGGAAAAAACGACGCCCAGTTTATGGATGCCATGAAAGCCGCTGGTGAAGACTGTGCGGCTCGCGTTATCGCCGAAGCATTCACCAAGGCCGGGTTTCCCGCAAAATACGTCAATCCCGGCGAAGCGGGCATGCTGTTGAGCGACGATTTCGGCAATGCTCAAGTGCTTGATGAGTCCTATCCGAAATTGGCCGCACTCAAAAACGCCAAGGAAATCGTGATTTTTCCAGGCTTTTTCGGTGTAACCAAAGGCGGCGACGTGGCGACCTTTCCGCGCGGCGGCTCAGACATTACCGGCGCGATTCTCGCGGCGGCGGTTAAAGCCGATGTTTATGAAAACTTCACCGACGTCGATTCCGTCTGCTCGATGGATCCGCGCATTATTGAAAATCCGCCTGCGATCGATTGCATGACCTACCGCGAAATGCGCGAGCTTTCCTACGCCGGATTCGGTGTTTTCCACGACGAGGCGATTGTTCCCGCCGTCCGCGCTAACATTCCGATCTGCATCAAGAACACCAATAATCCGGCGGCTCCCGGCACAATGGTGGTGCCGAAGCGCACGCCCGGCGAACAAACGGTGGTTGGCATTTCGAGCGCTCCCGGCTTTTGCGCAATCTACATTGATAAATACATGATGAACCGCGAAATCGGTTTCGGTCGCCGCCTGCTCCAGATATTGGAAGACGAAAAGATTTCCTTCGAACACACGCCGTCAGGGATCGATAATATTTCGGCGATTCTTTCTTCGGCCAATCTGACTCCGGAAAAACAGGAAAAGGTTGTCGCCCGCATCAAAGCCGAACTGAAACCTGACGCAGTATTGGTTGATCATGGACTGGCGCTTATCATGGTGGTCGGCGAGGGGATGCATTACACGCCGGGTCTGGCTGCTAAAGCGACGCAGGC
>JADYZA010000142.1 GCA_020853375.1 Verrucomicrobiota bacterium
ATCGAACTCGCTCGGAAGGTAACCGCTCGAATTGACGCACTGGCAAAAGCTTTTTCGGAAGAAACCGGAATCCCGTACGAGTCGCTCGTGCTGTCCGGATTCAACCACACTGGCAAAGTGCTCGCCGGACAGATTTCCGGAAGCATTGCGCAGACGCTGAAATATGAAACCTCCGGCGAAACCACCACGGCGTATGCCCTCATGGTGATCGACCCCAAGACAATCGCCGACCAGCTCGCCAAAGAAACGGAACTCTACGCCCGTCTCCGCTCCACCAAAGCTTTTGAAGCGCTGACCCGAGAAATCAAAACCTACGAGGCATTCAGAGCGGCGCAAAAATAGGCCGAACCGTTACAGACGTTTATCCTGCGCATTAACCTGCAGAATAAACTGCCGGAGGATTCCGGCTCCTTTTCCCAGCTCTTCTGCGGAAATCCACTCGTCCGCCGTATGCGCCTGACGAATAGAGCCGGGGCCGAAAACCACCGCCGGGATTCCGTATTCCGCGAAAACCGACGCATCAGAAAACCAGCCTGCGCTGGCCTGACCTTCAGACCGTTCCAGCAACGCGTTCACCAGCGGAGTCGCTGGGTCTGTATCCAGCGGACAGGCGTTGCGCAGAATTTCAATCTGCACCTCCGAAGGAAGCGCCCGGCGCACCGCCGCCAGCGCATCGTTGCCGGAAAAACCGGAGTGTGTCCGGATATCAACCAGCGCTTCGCAATAATCAGGAACGGTATTTATCCGGCTTCCGCCGGTCAGCCGTCCAACGTTCAGCGACGCTCCGCCCAGTACCGGGTGTATTTTTTCTGAAAATTCACGCGCCAGAATTTCCAAGGCCGGTAACGCCCGCGCCATTTTGTAGACCGCATTATCGCCTTGCTGCGGCGCCGAGCCGTGAGCCGCCCGCCCGTGCGTTTTCAGCTTCAGCCAGAGAGCCCCTTTGTGGGCGCAAACCACCCGGTTGTCCGTCGGTTCCAGCGCCACCACAAGATCGGCGGAGAATCCTGTTTCGCACAGCGCCTGCGCGCCGAAGCTGCCATCCTCTTCCCCGGCCAATCCCAAAAATATCCATTCGGTGTGCTGAGCAGGAAGCGAGCCCTCGTCCGCCAGCGCCATCAAAACCGAAAGCGCGGCAGCGGCGGGCCCTTTCGTATCACAAGCTCCGCGCCCGTAAATATGCCCGTCACGCAACTGCCCGCCAAAAGGAGGAATGGTCATACCGGCCACGCTGACCGTGTCAAAATGAGGCGCCAGCACGATCCGGCGCAGAACGTTCCCGCGCGGTTTGAACGAAGCAATCAGGTTCGGTCTTCCCGGACGAGCCTCCTGCACCTGTGTTTGAGCTCCGCAACGGGACAGCAGGCGCTCAACATGTTCCACTATGCGCTCCTCGCCCGTTTGATCTGTTCCGGCATCGCCTTCAGGGCTGACGCTTGGAATGGCGATCAGGTTCTGCAATAGTTCTGTCGACTGGTCATTTTTAAGCATGTGATAAAAAAACAAAAAAAACTGTTGCTGTCAAACCCGCCTGTAACTATTAAGTTACGCAACTCACACCGTAAGGACTTCTATGGACATGCCATTTGCTAAACAGACCTTGGATCAGTACATCGCTCAACCTCAGCCGTGCGCGCTGAAAGCGACAAAGGGAATTCAGGGTGATGTGCTTGTGCTGGGAGCTGCCGGAAAAATGGGCTTCCACCTTTGTTTGATGCTGAAACGCTGCTTTGCGGAAAACGGACAAAGCAACCGCGTTATTGCGGTCTCGCGGTTTTCATCGACCGGCTCCCGCGACCAGTTTGAACAAAACGGGATCGGCACAATTGCCTGCGACCTTTGTAATGAAAAAGAGCTGGCCGCCTTGCCTGATGCTGAAAACATCTGGTTCATGGCGGGTGTAAAATTCGGCACCAGCGACCAGCCGGGATTACTCCACAAGATGAATGTCGAGATGCCTCGCGGCGTGGCGCAGCGTTTCAAAACGTCCCGCATTACAGCGCTGTCCACCGGCTGCGTCTACTCGTTTGTCCCGGCCGAATCGGGCGGTTCGCGGGAAGAAGATCCGGTGAATCCGGTGGGTGAATATGCCCGCTCCTGTCTTGGGCGGGAAAATTCCTTTCGCCAAGTATCGGAAAAAGACGGCCTGCATGGCGCATTGATCCGGCTGAACTATGCGGTTGAAATGCGCTATGGCGTGCTGGTTGATATTGCACAAAAAGTTCTCAGCCAAATACCGATCGATATCAGCATGGGGCGGTTTAACTGCATCTGGCAGGGCGACGCGCTGGCCCACATCATCGCCTCCATAGATTTGGCCCGAGCCCCGGCGGATGTCCTTAATGTGACCGGGCTGGAACACCTTTCGATCCGCGATACGGCGGAAAAGTTCGGACGTCTTTTTGGCGTGAATCCGGTTTTCATCGGCGAAGAAAAACCAACGTCCTGGCTGAGCAACAGCTCGCGGGCCGCCAAACTGTACGGCGCGCCAAGCATCACTCCCGACACAATGATTCGCTGGATCGCCGAATGGCTCAAGGGCGGAGGAGAAACGTTTGGGAAGCCGACTAAGTTTGAAGTGTACGACGGGAATTTTTAATAACGATGATCCGTGAGCAAGGAGCAGTTCGATGAATAATTTGAGAAATTTTTTGATGGAAGGTCATGTGATTCCGGCTCTTCCGCTGGCCCTGAACGAAGACGGCAGCTGGAGCGAGCGGCACGAGAAGGCCTTGATGCGTTATTATTTCGATGCCGGAGCCGGGGGCATTGCGGTCGGCGTACATTCCACACAGTTTGAAATACGCGAACCGAACGTTGCTCTTTTCGAACCGGTCTTGAAAGTCGCCATCCGCGTGATTGAGGAGCGGCGGCGAACAACCGGACGGGAGTTCGCGGCCATCGCCGGAGTCTGCGGAAAAACCGGACAGGCGCTGAAAGAAGCGGAGTTTGCCCGCAACATCGGTTTCGACGCCGCGCTATTAAGTCTGGCCGCTTTTAAAAATGAGTCCGAAGCGGAAATTCTTAAACACTGCCGGGACGTTTCGGCCATTATTCCAATCATTGGATTTTACCTGCAACCGGCGGTTGGCGGCCGCGTTTTCTCTTACAGTTTCTGGCGGGCCTTCATGGATATTGAAAATGTTGTGGCCGTCAAAATGGCTCCCTTCAATAGATATTTAACCTGGGATGTGGTGCGTGCGTGCATCGAAGCGGGTCGTGAGGACATTGCTCTGTACACTGGGAATGACGACAACATCGTCATCGATCTGCTCACGCCGTTCGAGTGGAAAGGCAAAACGCGCCGGATTTCCGGCGGGCTTCTCGGCCACTGGGGTGTCTGGACTAACGCCGCCGTTCAATTATTTAACGAACTCAAGACAGCCCGTGAAAAACCGACGCTCGATTCGAAATGGCTGACGGTTAATCAGCACGTCACGGACATGAATGCGGCATTATTCGACAGCGCAAACGGGTTCAAGGGTTGCATTCCCGGAATTATGGAAGTTCTGCGTCGTCAGGGACTCGTCCCTTCCGCCCGCACTCTGAATCCGAAGGAAGTCCTCTCGCCGGGGCAGGCCGCCGAGCTCGACCGCGTGTGCGCCGCCTATCCGCAGTTAATTGATGATGCTTTTATTTCGAAGAACATTAGTACATGGTTGCGCGAGTGAAATGGTTCCCGAATCGGTGATTAAAAATCGACGGACGCGCATCTATGAAAAAATTTACTGAAAAAGGCGAGCTGACCCGTCAGCGGATCCTGAAAACGGCGATCGGTTTGTTTGCGAAAAAGGGATTCGCTGGCACCAGTGTCGATGAAATCGTTGATACGACCGGCATCAACAAACGGATGGTTTATCATTATTTCGGTAGCAAGGAACTGCTTTATCAGGAAGCGCTGGCCACCGAATACGCAAAGCTGGAAGCACTGGAACTCGAAACCCTGCACCCAGACGAGCCGGTTGAAAAAGTCGTGAGCAGCATTGTCTCCACATATTTCTCCTTCCTCTTGGATAATCCTGACTTTGTAATGCTGCTGCTCCAGGAAAACATGAACCGGGGTCTCAATCTGGACAAGATGGAGATGCCTCTCAGTAAAAGTCCTATGCTTGAACTGCTCATTCAGGTTGTGAAAACCGGACAGAAAAACGGCACCGTCAGAAAAAATATTGATCCGCGCTTCCTGCTGATCAGCTTGATCGGAAACTGCATGATTTACTGCTCCAACCGATTCACTCTGTCTCGTGCGCTGGCAATAGACCTAGGCGACAAGCAGGTTCTCAAAAAAGCCTGCGACGCCGTGTCGGAAATTCTTCTGCACGGAATCAAAGCCTGACGATAAGAACCCGAAAAGAGAACCGCCCTGATGGAATCTTTGCACGAGCTTTACCGCATTGGAACCGGCCCCTCCAGCAGCCACACGATGGGTCCGCGAACCGCCGCCATTGCCTTTTTATCCGATTGCCCGCAGGCCAAAACATACCGGGCGACTCTCTACGGAAGCCTTGCCAGCACCGGTCGGGGACACCTCACGGACACGATTCTCCGGCAGGTATTCGGAGCCCGGCCTCTGGAAATTATCTGGAAGCCGGACATCGTATTGCCGTTCCATCCCAACGCCATGAAGCTTGAGGCGCTGAACGCCGACGCATCCGTGCAAAAAGAACGTACCGTTTACAGCGTCGGCGGCGGAAAAATTACGGATGAACTTCAGGCGCAAAAGGAAGCCTCGGTCTATCCGCACCTGACACTGGCCGCCGTTTTGGGACATCTGGAGCAAAGCGGCCAGTCGCTCTGGGAATATGTGCTGGCGGTTGAACCGGATTTGGAGCCGTTTCTAGCGGAAGTCTGGGCGGTCATGACCCAATGTTTGGAAAGAGGTCTGCGCAAAGAAGGACTTCTGCCGGGAGAATTGAATCTGGCGCGGAAATCCGCGCAGTTATACCGGAAGGCGAAGCTGGGCGGAATATCCAACCGGCGAAATGCGCTTCTGTTCGCCTATGCCCACGCCGCATCTGAAGAAAACGCCGCCGGAGGAGTTATTGTAACCGCGCCGACCTGCGGAGCCTGCGGCGTGTTGCCAGCCGTGCTGCGCTATCTCTCGGAAGAGTTGTCCTGCGAGCCGGATGAAATCCTGCATGCGCTGGCAACCGCCGGGCTGATTGGAAATTTCATAAAACATAACGCCGCAATCTCCGGCGCGGAAGTCGGCTGCCAAGGTGAAGTCGGCGCCGCCTGCGCCATGGCGGCGGGCGCAGCGACTCAACTGCTCGGCGGATCGCCCAGGCAGATTGAATATGCCGCCGAAATGGCTATTGAACATCACCTGGGGCTCACCTGCGATCCCATCTGCGGGCTGGTTCAGATTCCATGTATTGAACGGAACGCCCACGCCGCCACCCGGGCCATTGCCTGCGCGGAATACGCGTTGCTGTCCGACGGTTCGCACCGGGTGAGTTTTGACCGGGTGGTTCAGGTGATGAAGCAAACCGGCCGCGACCTGCCAAGCCTCTACCGTGAAACTTCGCGCGGCGGTCTCGCCGGAGCGGCAGAACCGCGCGCTTGAAAATTATCCCTTGCAGTCGGCGCAAAACGACGCGGCGGAACGGTTATAGCTCGCCTCGCCTTTTTCGGAGAAAAAGCAACCGGGAATCTGTCCCTTGGCGCGATGATAGGTGACGCACTCGCAGCATAAACCCCGCGTATCACACGAATAAGTGCAGGTGCACTGCTTCAAATTTTCCGCTCGGTTTGGACAGGCTGACATCCGCTTATTTTCCGAGAATTTCTTCGACGGCCTCAACCAGCGCCATCACCTGTTCGTTGGTTCCAACGGTGATCCGCAGATAATCCCGAGTGCGATCTCCATCAAACCAGCGGACAAAGATGTTGCGCTGGCGGAGTTCTTCAAAAATTTTCTTCGCACCGGGTCTCGGCGGTTTTACCCAGACGAAGTTGGTTTCGGACGGATAAACCTTAAAGCCGAGCGCGTTCAGTTCGTCGGTGAGCAGTCCGCGCGTTCCCTTTACAGCGGCGGTGATTGCCGCCATGGGTTCTTCGTCGATCAGCGCAACGCGCGCCAGCTCCTGCGTCAGACGGCTGACATTATACGAATCCTTAACCTTAAATAGCGCGTCGATCAGCGGTTTTGCTCCGACGCAATAGCCGAAGCGGAGGCCCGCCAGCGCATAGGATTTTGAAAGAGTTCGCGCCACGATGACGTTGTCGTACTTCGTTGCAAATTCCATGCAGCTTTCCCGCGCAAAGTCCACGTACGCTTCATCAATCACCACCACGCCGGGAAAAGTTTTGATGAAGGCTTCAACCTTAGCTTTCGGAAACAACATTCCCGTCGGCGCATTCGGGTTGGTCAGAAAGAAGACCGACGCTTTGTAGCCCTTCGGCATCATCCATTCAAAATTTTCGTCGAGCGAGACCGGCTTCACTGCGATTTCCTCAATCTGCGCCAGCACCGGATAAAGCGAATAGGACGGGTCGAAATAGCCGACCGAGCCGTCGCGCTCGCAAAATGCGCGGATGCAAAGCGCCAGAATTTCG
>JADYZA010000143.1 GCA_020853375.1 Verrucomicrobiota bacterium
CTCGATTCCTCCATCACGCACGACCCAAAACCGGACGAAGCCGCCGCCGTGCTCGCCGCCGAAGTTCTTAAAGGCAATCTCGACATTCCCGGCTGGGACGAGGAAATCGAGAGCTGGATTCTGCGCGTCAATCTGCTCGCCGAATGGTGTCCGGATAAAAATGTTCCGGTCATCGACGAAGCGGCGCGGCGCACGATGCTTGAAGAGCTTTGTCTCGGCGCGGTCTGCCGGAAAGATTTGCGCGAAGCCAATGTCAAAGCCGTCGTGCGCGACTGGCTGACCTATGAACAGCAACAGTGGATTGAAAAGCAGATGCCCGAGCGCTTTTCCATGCCCGGCGGACACCGCGCCCGCATCCGCTACGAAGTCGGACATAAGCCGGTTCTATCCGCCATGATTCAGGATTTCTTCGGCGTGACCAAAACGCCGACCATTGCCTTTGGTCGCATCCCGCTCGTTGTCGAACTGCTCGCGCCAAACAAACGTCCCGTCCAGATCACAGAAGATTTAGAATCCTTCTGGCGCACCGCCTATCCGGAACTGAAACCCGCCCTCTCCCGCCGCTATCCGAGACATAAATGGGAATAGAAAATATGTTTGGAACTTCACACACCTTGTTCCGGCCACCGGCGGAGGCGGACAGTCTGATCATCCGCGTGGCGGACGGCTGTCCGTGGAACGGCTGTACGTTCTGCGGAATGTACAAGGGCGTGTCGTACAAATTCCACGGATTGGAAAAAGCGGAGCGCGAATTTTCCAAAGCTTGGAAAAGCTGGCCGGATGCGCGGCGGATTTTTCTGGCGGACGGCGATGTGATGAATCTCGATTTCCAGACTTTGGAAACGATGCTGGTTTCGCTGAATGAGAAATTTCCGCAGCTGGCGCGGGTGAGTATTTATGCCAACGGCGCGTCGATTCTCGCCAAGACCGACGATGAGCTCCGCCGTCTGAAGGAGCTGAAACTGCATACGCTCTACATGGGACTGGAACGCGGCGCTGGCGAAACGCTCCGAACGGTTCATAAGCGCGAGTCCGCCGAAGAACTGATTGAAGCCGGTCGCCGCGCGCAGGCGGCGGGTTTACGGATGTCGGTGATGGTTTTGATCGGCCTCGCCGGAGAACTGCGTTCTGGTCAACATGCTTGCGCTACGGCCAACGTAATAAACCAAATGCAACCGCGCCTGCTTTCCGCGCTTCGTCTGGTGACGACGCCCAATACACCGCTCTACACAAACGGATTTAAAATGCTTACGGAATACGCGGCCGTTGCAGAACTGCGCGAGATGATCCAAGGATTGGAATTGGAACAGACGGTTTTCCGCGCGGATCATTCGTCGAACATTGTTCCGCTGGAAGGCCGCTTCCCGAAAGACAAGGAACGACTGCTCGGCCAGCTCGACGCTTTGCTTAATTCCGGACGGCTCGACCGGAATTCGCCGGGCCGACTTCCGTGGTCGTTGTAGTTTCCAAACCTCGTAAACCTTGTTACAGTGCCGCGCATGAAGCTCAGCGAGTCCACTTTGAATCAGTTTCTACTGTTCCAGCGCAACGAGATTACGGAATACCGTATTTACTGCGAGCTGGCGAAGGTGACGAGGAATTCCGCCAACCGCGAAGTTCTCAACCGCATTGCCGCCGACGAGCTGCGCCACTACGAACAGCTGAAGAAAGCAACCGGTCGGGATATCGCGCCGAACCGGTTCAAGGTTTGGAAATATGTTTTGATTTCCCGAATTTTCGGCCTGACGTTCGGCATTAAGCTGATGGAGGCGGGAGAAGTCGGCGCGCAGCAGAGTTACAGCGAGTATAGCGATGAGTTCGAGCCGGTCGGGCTGATCGCGGCGGACGAAAACGAGCACGAGCAGGTGCTGATCGGACTGATTGACGAGGAGCGCTTGCAGTACACCGGCTCCGTGGTTCTCGGGCTGAATGATGCGCTGGTGGAGCTGACCGGCGCGCTGGCGGGGTTCACGCTGGCACTACAAAACACCAAGCTGATTGCAATGACTGGCGCAATCACCGGAATCGCGGCGGCTCTTTCGATGGCGACGTCGGAATATCTTTCGACCAAAGCGGAGGAGACGGAAAAGCACCCGGTCAAAGCCTCGCTCTACACCGGAGCGGCTTACATTTTCACGGTGCTTCTGTTGATCACTCCATACCTCATTTTCCAAAACTATTTTGTCTGCCTGGCGATCACGCTGGCGCTGGGACTGCTGATTATCGCCTCGTTCAACTATTACATCGCGGTCGCCCGGGATTTGAATTTCCGGCGGCGCTTCCTCGAAATGGCCGGGCTGAGTCTCGGCGTGGCGGCAGTCAGTTTCCTCGTCGGCTTTCTTTTGCGGAAGTTCACCGGTATCAGTGTCTGATCCACAACCAACAAGGAGTAAACCATGAGCATAATGAAAGAGTTCAAGGCGTTCGCCATGCGGGGCAATGTGATCGATATGGCGGTCGGTATCGTCATCGGCGCCGCGTTCGGGAAAATCGTATCGTCGTTCGTGGCGGATGTGATTATGCCGCCGATCGGCCTGCTGCTGGGCAAAGTCAGTTTCGCAGATTTGGCTGTGACACTTAAACAGGCCAGCGGAACAGCCGCCGCCGTGACACTGAACTACGGAAAGTTCATTCAGACCCTTGTCGACTTCACCATTGTCGCCTTCGCCATCTTCATGGTGGTTAAAGGAATGAATACCTTGAAAAAGAAAGAGGCCGCCGCGCCGCCACCACCTGCGGCGCCAACAAAAGAGGAAGCTCTGCTGACCGAAATCCGGGACATTTTGAAACAGAAATAGCCTCCGCTTCCGCAAAAGCGCCTCCGTACTTTGTGCGGCGGTGCTTTGTTGCCTTTAGCCACTCTTCCGAGTAGATTCCCCGCCATGAAAATATTTTCCATTATTCTCGCCGTTCTACTGACCGTCGTCCTTTTGCTGGGTGTCGGCCTGCAACTCTTCCTCACCCGGGGACTGACGACTACCTTGAATCAACGAGTGTTTCCCGCCGTGAAGGAAAGCTACGGACTGGAAATGAGCGTTACCGGAGCCTCGGTCAACCTGTTCAAAGGAACCGCTGAGCTTAACGGATTCACCCTCCACAACCTCAAAGGCTATGAAGAACCCTACCTGATGACATTTGACAAATGCCTTCTTGAAATCGAAATGCTGTCGCTCCTCAAACGCGATCCGGTGGTCATCAAACAACTGACCGCCCAAGGCGCAACAGTAGCTCTCGAGCGCAACCGCGCAAAACATGTCAACGTCATGGAACTCGCCCAAGCGCTGAAGTCGGCAAAATCCGCACAGCCGCCGCCCGCCGCCGCTCCGAAAACAGAACCGGCCGCCAAGACCAAACCAATTCCTGTGCACATCCGCCGCATCGCCGTCGATGCGCTGGTTAAATGTGTCGGCATTCCAGTGATTGGAAACGCCGACCTGACCTTGCGACTGACCGGAAGCGACCTCTTTACCATTCCCGCCGAAGGCCAGCCGAACAGCCTGCTGGTTCTGCGCGGCTCGCGGGCAAACGATAAAGCGGCTTTAACCACCGATCTGAACGCGATCCTTGAACCGCTCACCGACCCGCAGCATCCATCCTTCAACGCGACTGGCAGCATCACAGGCATCGATCCAAAAATGCTGGATGCCCTGCTGAATAAATATGATTTGGAAAGCAGCTCCATCTCGATCAAGCCGTCCATCACCAGCGCCAAAGGAAAATTGAAAGGTTCTTATATCGGCCTGACGCTGGACGATCTGAAGGTCTACGGTTCAACTGTCGGCACCACCACGCTCAAACTCCCGATCAACGGAACACTGCAACAGCCTTCTATCGACATCACCAAAGCCCTGCAGTCGCTCTTTTCCGAACAGGGCATGAAGATCGGCAAAGCCATCGGCCTGCGGGAACTAAGAAAACAACTGGGCAGTGACACCAACGCCACGCCGAAAGAAGCGTTGATCAGCGGGCTGACCAATAGCGTCAAAGAAATCTCGGACAGCCCCGCTCTGCAGGAGCTGATTCAGCAGGTCGCGCCCGGCTCGCAGACAAATGCCGCCGCCACAAATTCATCCGCTGGAGAAGCCGCCGCGAACGCTCTGCTTGAACAGCTCGGCAAAAACGTCAAGGAACTCAAAAACAACGAGGCCGCCAAAGAATCGCTCAAGAGCCTCGGCAATTCACTCTTCGGAAAATAAACCATGACCACCGCAACAATCATTCTCCTTACCGCACTCGCCTACCTGCTCGGCTCCGTTCCCTTCGGACTGCTGATTTCAAAAGCCAAAGGTGTGGACATCCGCAAACAAGGCAGCGGAAACATCGGCGCGACCAACGTGTTGCGCTGTCTCGGCAAACCGCTCGGCATCACCTGCTTTATCCTCGACGCGCTGAAAGGCTATCTTCCAGCCGCGCTGTTTCCAATCATTGCCAGCCGCTTGCTCGCGCAAGCGAGTGACGCGGGAAACGTTGATCCAACGTTTGGAATTCTTTTTGGAACCGCCGCGATTCTCGGCCACAACTTTCCGGTCTTCCTGAAATTTAAAGGCGGTAAAGGCGTCGCCACCAGCGCAGGCGTACTGCTCGGCGTCGCGCCGATGGCGGTCGCCATCGGACTGCTTGTCTGGATTATCGTCTTTAAAATCTCCGGCTATGTCTCGCTCGGCTCTATCCTCGCCGCGCTGGTCGTCATCGTCACCGGTTGGACGGCCGGGTACGGCCCGGTGATTGCCACAGCGCTCACACTGCTCGGCGGACTCACCATCTATCGCCACCGCGAAAACATCAAGCGACTGGCCGCCGGGACGGAAAACAAGTTCGGTCGAAAGTCAAAGGTCTGAAGGTCCAAAGTCATGGAGAAAATAGAATCATTCGAAGACCTGCGAATCTGGCAAGAAACCCGGATGATGATCAGGGATATCTATAATGACTTTGTCTCTTGCCGTGATTTCGGATTCCGTGACCAGATTCAACGGGCCGCTGTCTCGATCATGAACAATATCGCTGAGGGGTTTGAACGAAGATCTGATGCCGATTTTGCCCGCTTTCTGGATATTGCCAAAGGCTCATGCGGCGAAGTTCGCAGCATGTATTACACCGCCATGGATTTGAAATATGTTTCTGATGAAATGGCAAAAGTTCGACAGGAACGCACTCGCAGTATTGCGTCGGGTATCGGGTCACTTCTCAAACATCTGAGGAAACGAGATTCCTGACCTTCGACTTTTGACTTTTAGACTTTCGACCTGAATAAAAACGGAGTTTTTATGAAAGCATTTGTTATTGGAAACGGCGGCTGGGGAACCGCGCTGGGTATGATTCTCGCCGGAAACGGTAACCAGGTGACCATCTGGGGGCCGTTCGAAGAAGAAATCAAAACCATCCGCGCCGCAGGTGAAAACACGGTTTACCTGCCGGGCGTAAAAATTCCGTCCGCGATTAACTGGACATCGAATCCCGCCGACGCCAAAGA
>JADYZA010000144.1 GCA_020853375.1 Verrucomicrobiota bacterium
CCGGTGGCGCGATACAGCAACGTTTGCCAGATCGCGGCAAGCACCATAAACAACGATGCGTTTTCGGCGCGGCCCAGCGCAGTCAGCGACGAGGTTAGGTCCGGTGAGATCGTGAAAGCATGGCGTGCGCCGCGGTGCGTGGAAACATCGGGGCGTTTATGATCCAGCGCAAAATTCAGATCGGGGCGCGGTGCGGCCAGTTTGTTTTTCCAGTAATCGAGCTGGGGTTGCAACGAGCCACTCCTGATACGCGCATCGAGCCATGCGGCAACATCAGAATACTGCCGTTCGACCGGCGGAAGCGGCGAGTCGTCTCCGCGCAGAAAGGCTTCGTAAAGCTGGGCGAACTCGGTGTTAAACCGGCTGATGCCCCAGCCGTCGGCGGCGATGTGGTGAATATTAAACAAAAGCTGGAACCGATTTTCAGCCAGCTTGATTACTTCCGCATGAATCAGCGGACCGGTGGAAAGATCAAAAACGTGGCGACCATTCGCCTGACGCATTTCCGCCGCACGACGGTCGCGCTCCGCATTATCCAACGTGCTCAGATCGGTGAGCTGGACAGGCACATAGACCTCGTCGAGCGGGCGCTGAACCATTTCGCCCTTCTCCATGGTGTAGACCATACGTAATGAGTCATGGCGGCGGATCACCTCATTGAACGCTCGTTCCATCACGGCGACATCCAGCGGGCCGTGCAGATAAATGACTTCGGGGATATTGGACAGGATGCCGGAGCGATCCGATTGATGCAGCATCCACATGGTGCGCTGTGATGGTGTCAGTGGATAAGTAGAACTTCCGTCGGCCAGCGGGATATCCTGGCTCACCGTTCCCGCGCTACGGCGGAAATCGATCCAACCGGCCAAGGTTTCGACCGTCGGGTTTTCGTAGAGTTCTTTCAGCGAAAGATCCACGCGAAGCCCGGTCTGAATTTTCGAGATCAACTGCGTGGCCAGCAGTGAATGGCCGCCCAACATGAAGAAATGATCGATCAGTCCGACCTGTGTGACTTTCAGAACCGTTTCGAACAGTTTTGCGACAGCCACTTCCGTGTCGGAAACCGGCGCCTTAAATTCGGCGAGGCGCAACCGTTCCAGATCAGCAGGCATCGGTCGAGGAAGGGCTTTCCGGTCGGTTTTACCGTTGAGCGTGAGCGGAATTTTCGGAATCCGGATAAACAGCGACGGAATCATGTACTGTGGCAGTTCGAGTCCCAGAGCAGCGCGTATCTTTTCGTCGGTGTGGCCGTTGGATTCCTGCACAGTATAATACGCAATCAGCCGTTGCTGTCCGGGAATGTCTTCCCAAACCACCACCACGGCCTCTCGCACTCCTTTGATCCGGCAGAGCGCGGATTCAATCTCACCCGGTTCGACGCGATAGCCGAGAAACTTAATCTGCCGATCGGTCCGTCCGGCAAACATCAAATTACCATCAGGCAGCCGCACGGCGAGGTCGCCGGTGCGATAGAGCCGTCCATGTTCTGTATCCAAAAAGCTTTCGGCGGTCAGTTGCGGACAATTCAGATAACCGCGGCTTACCTGAACACCACCAACATAAATTTCCCCCTCATCGCCGTCGGCGACCGGCTCGTGCTTTTCGTTGAAAAGGAAAATTTCAACACCGTCGAGCGGCTTGCCGATGGGTGTAATACGCTGGGAATCGCCTGAGCCGTCCACGCAATAACAGGTGCAATACACCGAGGCTTCCGTCGGACCATACCCATTGATGATGCATAATTCCGGAACCGCGCGGACAATCTGAATTAACCGCCGTTCAGGAATCGACTCAACACCAGTCAGCAAACGGCGCAGTCGGCTTTGCCCCGGATGGTCGCGAGTCCAAGCTTCCAGATCGGCGATCATCACCGGAGGAATAAATGCCGAGGTAATCTTTTCTGTGCAAAGCCAATCCATTAATTTGGAGGCGTTGAGTCGGATATCTTCAGGCACAATAACCAGCGTCGCTCCGCAGATGAGCGGGGAGAAAATTTCATAAACAGAAACATCAAAACTGAAACTTGTCCACCAGCTGCACAGATCGCCGGGGCCGAGCGCACGGCGACGCTGGGCATCATCCAGCATATTCAGCGCGCCGCGATGAGGGCAAAGAACCCCTTTTGGTTTACCGGTGGAGCCGGAAGTATAAATGACATACGCCAGATCGTCCGCCAGCGACGGATCCAAGTTATGTAGAATCGGTAACGATTCATCCGGCGTAACCACCACCGCTTCGGTAATGAATTTCGACCGGCGCGCCGCCGTTGTAACAATAACCGGCGCGCCGCAGTCGGCCAGCATCAACAAACTCCGTTCAAGTGGATAGGACGGATCAATCGGGACATAGGCAGAACCGGCGCGCAAAATGGCCAACACGGCGATAATCAGCTCCGGCGAACGATCCAGACAAACTGCGATCGGAATATCGCGCCCGGCGCCGTGGCTTTTCAGCACCTGAGCCAGCGCCAGAGACCGGCGATCCAGTTCCGCATAGGAAAGCACGGTTTCTCCGCACCGGACTGCGTCCAGATCCGGATGCCGTTCCGCCTGCGCGATAAACCGGGCGATCAGCGTTTGTTCATCGTCTAAATTCATAAGATTCGAGCGCTCGCATCACTAGGAAACGGATGCTATAAGGGAAACCATTACAAATGAAGAGCAAACTTGAAAATTTCAAAAAAAGCATCGATGTTTGGAATATCTTCCTGCCCGATCATCTTGGCGACATCGCTTTTTGCCGCGACCTGTTGAGTCGCGAAGAGCTGGACCGGGCCGCAAAATTCCTTAAACCGGCTGATGCCGAAGGTTTCATTCTTGGCCGAGGGCTCCTGCGCCGGATTCTGGCGGACTGCCTAAACATCGAACCGGCGGCGCTGAGTTTCAACCGCAACGCCCAAGGAAAACCGTTTCTGAAAGATAGCGGGCTGGAGTTCAATGTTTCGCATTCAAGGGAACGTCTTCTAATCGCTGTCACCGCCGGGCGGTCGGTTGGTGTCGATATTGAATTCCGGCGCGCCGGATTGAATATGGATTCCATTGCCAAACGGTGGTTCGCTCCGGAAGAACAGGCGTTCTTCCAGACCTTGGAAAATCCGGCGGACGGTTTTTTTGATATCTGGGCGAAAAAAGAAGCCTATGTGAAGGCGCTGGGCGTCGGCATTTATAAAGACCTCAACACCTTCGCCGTGCCGCTCGGCGAAGCGAAATTTTCTCCAAGCATCGGAAAAGACAAACAATGGTTTTTCCAGACATTGGAAATTGATTCCAACTATGCGGCGGCTGTAGTTTCTGAAACGCCGACGGTGCCGGTCAACCTGCGGACGTTTTAAAACCATGAAAATCAGTATTGGCATTTTGGCGTGGAACGAAGAAGTCAGCATTCGTGCGACAATCCACAGCATTTTCGCGCAAAGCCTGATTCGTGATCTCGGAAAAAACGGACATCAGGTCGAAATAATCTGCGTTCCGAACGGATGTAGCGACAATACCGCGCAGGCAGCGCGCGGCGCGATGCTGGCCGCCGCCGAAAAGCTGAATCATCCCGAAGATTTACGATGGCGGGTGCATGAGCTCGAACAACCCGGCAAAACCAACGCATGGAATGTGTTCGTGCATGAACTGGCCGATCCGCAAGCCGATGTCATCTTTCTCGTCGATGCCGACATTCAGATTTATATGCCGGGCTCGTTAAGCAACATGCTCGAACGACTGAATCAACATCCGGAAGCGTTTATCTGCACGGACTTGCCGGTGAAACACATTATTTTCAAACAGCACTACAATCTGCTCGACCAGATATCGATGCACACCGCGCGGATCAACCAGTCCGCGCCCGGACAGCTCTGCGGACAGCTCTACTGCGCCCGTGCCGCCTGGTTGCGTCGCCTCTGGATTCCGGAAGGAATTATTGTTGAGGACGGCTTTATCAAAAAAATGGCGGTCTCAAATTTTCTTACTGAACCGGAAAATAATGCGCTGCGGCTGATTGTCGCGGAAAACGCCTCACATGTTTTCGAAGCCTATACCCGCCTGCCCGATGTCATGGCGACCCACCGTCGTCAAATCGCCGGATATATTATTCACCGCTGGATATGGGAATATCTGCAACTTCATCTACCCGAAGCGCCGGATGCCGAAGCGCTGATCGAGGAACTCAACCGTACTGCGCCCGGCTGGACGAGACGTCTGATCGCTGACAAAATCCGGAAGCGCGACTACATCCGTATTTATAAAATTTTGATCACCACCCGCCTGATCCGTTTCCGCGGATTCAGCGTCTCTAAAAAAGCGGCGTACATTCCGCTCCTGACGATCCAAATCCTGCTCGATTCTCTTCAGTTCCTGGCGGCGCTGAACATGCTGTGCCGAGGCAAGCTTCAGAAAGTCTGGCGCGATACCCGCACAACCAACGCAGAGGTGACACGGTGAATCTGGCCTTCGCCCATCATCTCGATCTGAAACAATCGTCGAAAGGCCGTAAGCCCGGAGCCGTCGGAATTCACAGCGCGGCGGAAAACATTGCACTGCACCTTGAAGCG
>JADYZA010000145.1 GCA_020853375.1 Verrucomicrobiota bacterium
CCAAAGTAACAGGCGGAGCAATTCACGGAGTTTCAATTTAGATTCCTTTCAGTCGATCAATTTTTTCAGAACAGGTATCCCATGCAAATTTAAACAGAAAGAAGGTCGACCAGAGTTTTGCAAGATCTTCGATCGAAAGGTGCATAGGGAATTCATACGGAAGCATCACATCCGTCACAAGCATGATGCTAAAAAACCCGCCCGCCAGCACAATGTCCAGCACGGCCTTGCGTCCGCGGCAGAAAATCCGGCCCCAGAAGACCAAGGTTCCTGCTTCTAAGCAGCCCAATATACCGAAAAACATCCAGTCCTTGAATCCGAGATGGTCGCTCAACCCCTCATGAATCAGAAACCGATCATCGCAACCGAGATAAAAAAACATAATCATCTGAGAAACAAGGAATAGCTCTTCCCTCCCACCGATTTCTTCCAATTTCAGACATCGCCATGTGACTAGAAAAAGAACCGCGCCTGTCCAGAGAAAGAAAACAGAAAGGCTGGTATTGATGGCATACAGAGGCAAGTGGCTGTAGTCCGGACAGGTGCTGACGATATCGGTCAGGAAATAGCGCGCAGCGGACGGTGAAAAAAAATACTCAACACCAGCGACCAACAGAGTGTACACACCCAGCGTGGTGAAAAGCACCCAACGTATTTTTCGGGAAAGGTTCATAAACTTGTCGGCAAGCTACAGAAAACTCGAACCGAATCCTACCAAAAATATTTAATCCTCATTTGACCGGCTCCATAACGACGTACGTTGGCAGTCCAATGACTTTGAAATGATCAAGGATATCCGTCGCCGGAGACTCCTTGTAATTGGTTGCATCGAACTTGATCACCTTATAACGAGCCAGCCGCTTTTTGACTTCCGGATCCGCAAGCGTACTTGCATCCATCGCATGGCAGTTTTTGCACCAGTCGGCCCAGAAGTCGATGAACACCGGCTTACCTTCGGCATACGCCTCTTTTAACGCATCATCAAAACAGGTTGCTTTATTTTCGCATAACACTAGTTCCGCTCCGGAGGGTTTTAACCGCGCCATCAAAAGGCGGCTTCCCAGCAGTCCGTAATAACCGGCTAAAAGCAGAATCAACACCCCGAATCCCCGCTTGATCCACTCTGTCCATCCGCCCGGTTTAGGTAGAAATGAAAGTCCGGCTCCAGCAAACGGCCACGGTAAAGCCATCCCCAAACCGAGCACAAACGGCAAAGCGAGCCCCGCATGAATTCCGCTGGCATAAAGGTTTCCCGAGAGCAACAGCACTGCGATCACCACTGGAGCGACACAGGCTCCGGCCAGCAGCGCGGAAAGTCCGCCGATACTGAACGCCGCCAGATATTCCTCTTCGACCTGTCTGCGGCTTAGATGCTGATGTAGTTTAGAAAGATCGATATGAAAAACATTAAGCATGGCTAGCGCCAGTAGAAGGAAAACTGCGGCGACCGAAAGATTAAACCATGGGTTTGCATTCAGCGTTCCGAAACGCGCGCCGCCCAGCACCACAGCCAGACCCAGTATTCCGTACACCACGGTGATGCCCAGTCCGTAAATTCCGCCCAGCAAAAATCCTTTGCGGCGGGATTCCGACTGCGCCCCTGCGCCGATAATTGCCAAGTTGACCGGAATCATGGGCAGCACACACGGCGTCAAATTCAACGCCAGCCCGCCGAGAAGAATCACCACCAGCGTCGGCCACAATCCCCAGTGTTCATAAAACGTAACCGGACGCGCTGTGAATCGCTTGAAAAAGCCCGGCCGCTGGTGCATCCCTTCGGCCCGGTCGAGAAATTCCGTGAACTCGCTGTTGTTCATATAACCGGTTCCGGTTCGGACAACCGTGAACTTTTCCGCAAGTCCCCGCCATGAATGCTCCTGATCCACCGGAGTCGCAATCTGCGCCGCACCGGTCAGCGCCGCCGCAAGAAGAAGAGAGAAAAGGATTAACTTTTTCATAGGTTCACTCCAGACTGACCGCACTAATGAACTGTGACGAGCATACAGCGCTAAACATCCTGAAGCAAATCCGCAAGGCGGGTTTCGCCGCTTTCTTTGCAGGAGGTGCCGTGCGCGACCGTTTACTCGGACGTTCCGCCAGAGATTTCGACATTGCCACGAGCGCCACTCCCGATCAGATCGAAGCGCTCTTTCCGAAAACCGTCGCCGTCGGCAAAGCCTTCGGTGTGATCGTTGTTGTGCAGGACGGAACCGAAACGGAAGTCGCAACCTTCCGCACCGACGGCGGCTATCAGGATGGTCGCCGCCCAGACTCCGTTCATTTCTGCGGAGCCGAAGAAGATGCCAAACGGCGCGACTTCACCGTCAACGGCATGTTTTACGATCCGATCGAAGATAAAGTCATCGACTATGTCGGCGGACAAGCTGATCTCCAAAAGAAAATCATCCGTGCCATCGGCGAACCGGAACGACGCTTTGCCGAGGATCATCTGCGGATGCTGCGCGCCGTCCGCTTCGCTCACACACTTGGCTTTGAAATCGAACCGGCCACCCGCGCCGCGATTCAACGCCACGCACAGGATTTAGCGAAAATCAGCGCCGAGCGCATTGAAAACGAATTCTCCCGCACACTCACCGAAAGCCTCCGGCCCGGCGACGCGCTGAAAGAACTGGTCGAACTCGGCCTGATGAAAACCATCATGCCGGAAATTCTTCCAATGATTGGACAGGAACAGCCGCCGGAATTCCATCCGGAAGGCGATGTCTTCATCCACACCTGCCTGATGCTTAACCTGATGAAAAACCCGAGCCGTCCCCTTGCCTACACCGTGCTTCTGCACGACGTTGGCAAACCGGCTACCGCATTCATGGGCGAAGATCGTCTGCGCTTTCACGGACATGAACGCAAGAGCGCCGAAATGGCCGAAGAAATTCTGCGCCGCCTGAAACTGCCGACCAAAGAGATTAAACAGATTGTCGCCGCCATCGACGGACACATGCGCTTCAAAGACGTGCAGAAGATGAACAAGTCGACTCTGCGCAAACTGATGGGTGCTGAAACGTTTGATCTGGAACTGGAACTGCACCGGGTGGATTGCTCCGGCAGTCATGGTCTGCTCGATAATTATCATTTTCTCCTTCAGAAAGCGGAGGAAATGAAGAACGAGCCGATTCTTCCGGAACGCTGGGTTACCGGAAAGGATCTGCGCGACTTCGGCGTTCAGCCCGGCCCGCGTATGGGGGAACTGCTCCAGCTCGCGTACGACGCCCAGCTCGAAGGCCGTTTTACCGACCGGGCCGCCCTGCTGATCTGGCTGAAACCACAGCTCTGATTTTTTCGTGGCTAAATTTTCCAATGTTTGGAACACTCCGGCACGATTTAAACGGGAGCCAATCCATGGAAGAACTGATTCGTAAACTGCTGGTTGAACTGGGCGAAAATCCGGAGCGCGAGGGACTGAAAGGTACTCCGGCGCGTGTGGCCGAATCCTACAAATTTCTGACGCACGGCTACCACCAGAACATTGATGATGTGCTGAATGGCGCCTTTTTCGAGGCCGAAGACAGCCACATGGTAATTGTGAAGGACATCGAAGTTTACAGTCTCTGCGAACACCACATGCTTCCATTCATTGGAAAATGCCACATCGGCTACATTCCGGAAAAAAAAGTGATCGGCGTCAGCAAACTGGCCCGCATCGTGGACGTTTTTGCCCGCCGCCTCCAGATTCAGGAACGGCTGACCGATCAGATCGCCCATGTCATTATGGAAAAAACCGGCGCACAAGGCGTCGGCGTGGTGATCGAGGCGCAACATCTCTGTATGATGATGCGCGGTGTCGAAAAACAGAATTCCAAGATGATCACCTCCGCCATGCATGGAACCTTCCGCTCCCAGCTGGCGACCCGAACCGAATTTCTCCGGCTGATTGGAACGATCGGTTGACCGATCCGTCTTAAATTGGAATGATGCGCGGCATGTTGAGCCGTCTGAATATCCGTAATCTGGCGCTGGTGGACAGCCTCGTCGTCTCATTTGAAAACGGACTCAACGTCATCACCGGCGAAACCGGCGCGGGCAAATCGCTACTCATCGGCGCGCTCCGGCTGGTACTCGGCGAACGGGCTGACAAATCGCTCATCCGCACCGGCGAAACAACCTGTAACATCGAAGCGGTTTTTGAATTGGCCGACCCAACGGATGTCAACGCCGCGCTCGAAGCCGTCGGCCTGCCGCCGTGCGACGGCGGAACGCTGATTATCCGCCGCACCATCACCGAGAGCAGTTCCAAGAATCTGATCAATGACTCGCCGGTCACCTTGCCCGTCCTCAAATCGCTCGGCGACGTACTGGTCGATATGCACGGGCCGTACGACCACCAGTCGCTGCTAAAAACCGACGCGCAGATGGACATCCTCGATGCCTTCGGCCAGCTCGCCGCCGACCGCTCCGCCTATCAGGAAAAATACAAACGGTTCCAGAGCTTGGAAAAACGGTTTCAGGAACTTTCGAATATCGACGAGTCCGGCCTCGCTGAACAGATCGACCTGCTCGCGTGGAAGATCAAAGAAATTGAAGATGCTAAAATTTCCGAAGAAGACGAAACCGCCGTTCAGCTCGAACACGAACAGATGGCCAACGCGCAGAATATTCTCGAACTGGCGCAAACCGCCGTCGGCGGACTGACCGAAGCCGAATATTCCGCCATGGAATGCCTTTCCGCCGCCCGCAAAGCCTGCACCCAGCTCGCCAAATATATGCCGGATGCCGAAACATGGGCCGCCGAACTCGAAGGTGCGGCGCGCACCGCGCAGGAAATTTCATCCGCCATCCAGAGCGCGGTCGAAGACATTAACGCCGGGCCGGAACGGTTGCAGTTCCTCGACGAACGCCTTTTGCTCTACCGCAGCTTTAAACGCAAATACGCCCCAACCGTTCCGGAAATTCTCATCAAACTCGACGAATGGAAAGCACGACTCAAAGATTTGCAGTCCCGCGACGAACAGCGCGCCGCCGTCGGCAATGACCGCGCCGCCGCGCTGGTTGAAACCGAAAAAGCCGGACGCGCTTTGCGTAAAAAACGGCAGAAGGTTGCCGGCGATCTGGCCGACGCCATTACCGCCGAACTGCGCGACCTCGGTTTCGAACACGGACTTTTTGAAGTTCAACTGCTGGATGCCGATGAACCGGCCGCTTCCGGCATGGACGAAATTGAATTCGGCTTCGCGCCCAACGCCGGTGAAACCATGCGGCCGTTGCGGGCGATTGCTTCCAGCGGTGAAATCTCGCGCGTCATGCTGGCCGTCAAAGCCGTACTGGCGCGTCACGACCGGATTCCCCTGCTCGTCTTTGACGAAATCGACGCCAACGTCGGCGGCGAAATCGCCAACGCCGTCGGCGACAAACTCGCGCAGGTCGGCCAAACGCATCAGGTCATCGCCATCACCCACCTGCCGCAGG
>JADYZA010000146.1 GCA_020853375.1 Verrucomicrobiota bacterium
GCTGATCGAGGATTCCGTAATATTCTTCAATGGACTGAACTGATTTTTGCATTAACAGCCACAGCGCCCAGCTAAGAAAAAGAAGCGCGGCGGTCCAAATCAGCTTTTTCCGGCGGCTCCAGTTCGGATGAAGCCAGAAGAGCGGAATGGCGAGCGGGCCGACGCAGAGTATAGCGGTCGTGATCCAGCCGGGCCGGAGATACCACGGCACCTTGGCGTTCCGCGCAAGGAACTGTCCGCAAAACCGGCACAGCACGGCATCGTCCTGAATTTCTTCTGCGCAAAACGGACACTTTTTCATGATCCGGTATTACGCCTTTCCCGTTCCTTTTACAAGAGGGGCAACTGAATCGTGCATCAGCTTGGTAAAAAACTTCGGAACCGGCGCTTCGAACGTCATTCGCTTTCCATTGTGCGGATGATCAAATGAAATAAAGCGGGCGTGCAGCGCCATCCGCTCAAACTTTTTGTCTTTCAGCCCGTATTTTACATCACCAACCACCGGATGACCCGCTTCGGCAAAGTGCACGCGAATCTGATTTTTCCGCCCAGTCAGCAGGTTGATTTTCAGCGCACTGAACTCTTTGGTTTCCCGAACGACTTCATACTGCGTTTCGGACCATCGGCCTTTGGTCTGGCTGGTTGAATAAACAAACTGCGCCTCGTTTTCCGCCAGATAGCTCGACAGCATTCCGCTCTTTTCTTTCAGGTGCCCGTGGACAATGGCTAGATATTCCTTCTCCACAGCTTTCCAGTGATCCTTCAAATGCTGTTGCACCGTCTCGGTCTTGGCGAAAATCAACAGACCGGAAGTTTCGCGGTCGAGCCGATGCACGGTGTAAGCCCGCAGGCGCGAGCGGCTCGCTCCTTTGCGAAGATAATCAGTCAGCAGGCACTGCGCTGTGCGCTGTTCATCGCGCATAGTGCTCATGGTCAGCAAGCCGGCATCCTTATTGATCACCAATAGGTCGCGGTCTTCGTAAACGATTTCCAGCCCTTTCGGGCGCTGTCTGTGCGGAGCTTTCATAGAACTGAAAGGATCTTTCCGATTGAACCCGCGCGGAAAGAAAACCGGTCTCCCTGTTTTTTATCCATCAGCGCCGCGCCGATCGGCGACGCTGGGGTGATCACGCTCACATTCTGTCCCTCAAAACTCACTTCCGTTCCGCCAGCGCAAGGCAGCAGGAAACAAATCATTTTCTCTTTATCGAGTTCCGTTTCAATCAGCGCGCCGATTCCGACGGGCAACCCGGAAAAAACAGGAATCATAAACGTGCGTAGATCCTCCAGATCGGATGCCAGAGCCTTGAACTGCAACGCATGCCCGCGCGCCAGATAAGACGACTCCAGCCCGCAGGTATCCCATTTGGTTTCGGCGCGCGCTTCGCCATCGGTCGCGCCAGCGGATGCCTGCTGGTTCGCCGCCTGCTGGCGGCGAAGGTCGGCTTCAAGTTCGGCGATGATCACGCGCAAAAGAGCTGGTTTATTCATAGTTTTCCAAATACTGGAGACGTAACACAAAGGCGCGAAGTTCTCGAAGATGTTCGTTATGCCGCTTAGCGTGCTTTGAGTCTTTGGTTGAATTCACTACGGATCGAGATTCTCGAGCTTGAGCGTGCTGAAGTCGATTTTGCGGTAATAACAGTCGCGCGGCTCGCCTTTTCCGTTTTTGGTGTGGCAAATGCCGCCACGGTTTGGACGGACGATAAACAGCAGCGAGTTCTGTTCGCAGTTGACGCGCGCTTCCAGCAGTTCAAACGTCTCGCCGGAGGTCAGTCCTTTAATCCAAAGCTCCTGCCGCGACGAACTCCAAAGAACGAGCATCTTGCGCTTCAGCGATTCCTCGAACGCCAGCTTATTGATGTAGGCGACCAGAATCACTTCCTTGGTGTCGGCGTGCTGGACGGCAACGGGAATAATTCCTTTGGTGCCGGCAACAGCCTTCTCCAGCTTGTTCCAGTCGAGTTCGAGTTTCTGCCCCTCTTCCAATTCTTTGCTCATAGTCTCTCCGTTTTAAGACCGGCAATATACACAGCAGAACCATGCTCTGCCAGCCTCTTCCCTGACTTCAATTCAAGGCGCGTCCTATTGACTCATAAGCAGGATATAGGGTAGTTACCCATCAATGATTTTATTCAATCAAACAACCTGTTGGGTATCTTAATGAAGCTAAGGACGGATTCACGCCTGCGCCAAGCACTGTATGGGCTTTATGTCGCACTCTTTAACGCTAAGCAGGTCTGTCCGGCGGACTTCCCGGCCGGACGCCTTACGACCATACAAACCGCCGTTATGGGCATCGAGAATTACGGATGGCGAGTTGTAGGCATTACGAGAGAAGCACTTGATCTCTTAGCAACCGCGGATTTCAATAAGAACAAATTACCGCGGGCTCTCTGCCGAGGACACATTGTCGATCGCATCCAAACGACCAGATCGCTGTTTGATCGGAAAGATCCAATGCCGCTTGAAGATTTCTTCGACACCTTTCTGCACAACGACAGAACCGTGATCATGCTCAACACGCAGAACGATCACACCAAGGCGTTTCCGGCATTCATTGAGATCGACAACCCTGATTCAGTGCTGTTTCCGAACGGATCGCTCATAAGCTGGAAGCATCGCAAGATGGAGTGCGAGTATCTACGGAAACTCCATTCTGGGTTGTCAGAGAAACGAGAGGATGACTCTACCGAATGCGCATGAGGTGGTTTACGTCCACACCGCCCAACCCATCATTCCACAGGATCTGCACGAAAAGCCGCACAGGTCGGTGAATTCAAACGTTACAACCTTACTGTCACGCCTTTTGAGCGCATGTATTCTTTGACCTGGCGGATGGTGAATTCGCCGAAGTGGAAAATCGAGGCGGCGAGGACGGTGGCGGCTTCGAAATTGCTGCGGCTGAACCGGGATAAATGTTGTAGTCATACAAAATTGCCATTAGTTTCCGGGGCTTTGCGGATGATTGTCATCTACCGTGAGAAGAGTTTCCGAAAATTGGAGAAGCCATTGACCTCTAAAACTGTACATGGGTCGAAACTTGACACGGCGGGCGGGCTGGGCGCGATTTTACTCTGGAGCACTTCCATCGCCGGAGCCAGAAGCCTTTCCGAGCAAGTTGGTTCGGTGACGGGTGCCGCGGCTGTTTTCAGCGTTAGCGGAATTATGGCGCTGGTCGCCCTTCTGCGTTGCA
>JADYZA010000147.1 GCA_020853375.1 Verrucomicrobiota bacterium
AACCTTTGGCGGCGCGGAGCGCACCATCTGGAATGGGGAAGACCTAGACATCCCCACCTTCAGTCGTCGCAAAATCAAACTTCCTCGTTAAGTTTGATGTTTTTGATTCGCAAGGGATACTCCCGCCGGAGTATCCCTGCTTTTTTTTGGTTATTTAGCCTGAGCGTCTTTGAGGATTTCTTCGGGGGTTACCTCACCCTGATATATTTTAACCTCATCGATGATGCCTTTGAAGCCATAGGCAGCGCCGCCGCCGTATGCACCGATCGTAAGACGTCCGGATAGGCCTTTGGTGATTTCAACAGCTGATTCAGTCTCGTTGGTCTTTTTGCCGTTAATATAGACGGAGACAATGCCAGCTGTACTTCTTGTCACGGCGATATGATTCCAATCATCGTTAATTATCTTATCATTCACCGGATCACTCTTTGCATCCCAGAAATCGGTGCCATTACCGCTTCGAAAAGTGAGTATCTTGTACGAATAAAAAAATCGCCACCCCGGCCCTTTATCTGAACCTGTGTTTAAGATTTCGCAGGTTTTGTTGGAGGGCCTGCTGGAATTGGGTTTTATCCATGCGGTTATGGTGAACGCTTCGCCGCCGAGATTTTGAAGAAAGTTATCGCTGCCTTTGATGCTGAAGGATGCGTTCGCCACGACAACACCTTCGGCTTTATCTTTGCCGTCGAACTGAAGAGCTTTGCCGACTTTTCCGTCAACCCAGATAGCGCCACCACCGACTTTTCCTTCGATTTGCCCGATCTTATCTAAAGCGATTTTTCCATCACCCTCATCAAAGGGAGCGTAAAACTTCAATTCTGCTGCTGAAAGCAGACCGGCGGCAAATAAAGTCAGCATGAGTGCAAAGAACTTCTTCGTGGTTTTAATGGGACAGCGTGTAAACATACAATCTCCTCCGTCAATAAGTTAGGTAGCACATCTGTAACCTTGAACCAACGGTTCAAGCCTGTGGGTTTTCTACCCGCTGAGGGAAATCTGGTCAAGATGTAAATCGGGGCCGGAATATCTGCAACGCTATGTCAGGGACATTTGTAATTTGTTGCTGCACAGTTGATGATGGCGATACCTGATGGGCTACTTACTATGAATATGGTTGTAGTCTTCGGCGTGTTCCGTCGTTATTTCTTTTTCCGCGTCTGGCGTTCCAATCCTCGGAATCCGGCGGAGCAGGCGGCGAGGTCATTTTCGATGGCGTGGCGAACGGTTTTGGCGGGCAGGTTCCGCTGACGGTTCAAAAATTCTTCCAGAAGTTGGGCCAGACGTTTCGGGGTGAAGCCGAAAGTGGTGTGTGTTTCGGCATAAATCCATTCGCTCCATTCCATGAACGCGGCAAAGGCGGAGGGCTGATTCTGCCAGATGAGCGGCGAGCCGTGAGGAAAGCGCCCGTTGTTGACGGTGATGTCCCAGAAGCGGGCGAAGCGGCGGATTTTCTGAAGTTCTTCGAAGTTGAGTGTGGAGGTTTGCATCACGTCGTAGGGCGGCGAGCTGTTGTAAACCATTTGCCATTCAGTGTCGTGACGGGCGATTGGCGCGCCACGCAGTTTTTTGAGGATGCCGAGCTGGATTTCGTCCGGCCCGCAGGCGTGCAGCCGGTCGAAGCCGCGCGCGATGCTTTCGAATGTCTCACCCGGCAATCCGGCGATGAGGTCTGCGTGCAGATGCACCGACGGAATGGCGGCGAGTTTGCGGATATGAGCTTCGACTTTTTCCGCGTCGAGCGGACGCTCAATCCGCGCCGAGACATCTGGATTGAACGTCTGCACGCCGACTTCCAATTGCAGGAATCCCGGCGGAGCTTCGGCAATCAGTTTTTCCAATGTTGGCGGCAGATGTTCCGGTTCCCATTCGAGGTGGAGCATCATGCCGTCGAGCCGGTTTTCGAGGAAGAAGCGCAGGACGGCGGTGGCGTGGGCGGCGTTGATGTTAAAGCTACGGTCGAGGAATTTAAAAATCCGCACGCCGCGCTCAATCAGTTTTCCAAACTCCGGAAAAATCCGCTCTGGAGGAAAGCAACGGACGGATTTTTCGAGTGAGGAAAGGCAGTATTCGCAGAGGAACGGACAGCCGCGCGATGTTTCGACATAGATTCGGCGGTGAGCAATGTCGTCGTCGGTGTATTCATTGTAGGGCAGAACAACCGTTTTCAGATCGGCGGGCGGGGCTTGGATGACTTTTAGCGGAGTTTTTCCGCTGAGCACGTCACGGCAGAGTTGTTCGATCACCGCTTCGCCTTCGCCGCAGACCAGATGGTCGGCCAGCCGGAGGATCAGGGAATCCTCGTAGTCATGGCTGACTTCCGGTCCGCCGATGACAATTTTCAGTTCTGGGCGGGTTGCCTTTAGAATCGCGGCGGTTTCGGTGATGACCGTCAGGTTCCAGATGTAAACGCTGAACAGGACGATTCGCGGGTTGTGAGCCAGTAGTTTTTCCGCCGCTGTTTGCGGCGAAAGGGCGTTGTCGAACTCAACGATCATCGAGCGGTCGCGCAGTCCGCCGAGATTGGCCCGTAGACAGCGCAGAGCCAGCGCGGTGTGGGAATAGCGGGCGTTAAACGTTGAGAAAACGATATCCATGCGTTACAAATACGCCCTTTGTAACAGGTTTAGGAGAGAAAAATGGCGAGTCCCATTTGTGTCTATGGAAATCCGGTGCTGCGTGAGAAGTCCGAACCCGTGAAAGAGGTTACGGCGGAAATCCGCGCACTGGCGGATCGTATGCTGGGTATCATGTATTCGCAGGAGGGCATCGGTTTGGCGGCTGAGCAGATCGGCCACACGGAAGCCATTTTTGTACTCGATGTTCCGGTCTCCGCCGACAAGAACGATCAGGGGCTTCCGAATAATCCCGGTGTCAAAATGCCGCAGACGTTTATCAATCCTGAAATCATCGGTGAGTCGGAAGAAACCGCCGTTGCCGAAGAAGGTTGTTTGAGTTTTCCGAAGTTGTATGTGCCGGTGGAACGGCCTGCCGAAGTGGTTCTGCGCTTTCTCGACCGGGATGGGAATACGCAGGTTTTGAATGCCAGAGGACTGCTTGCCCGCGCCATTCAGCATGAGCTGGATCATCTTGACGGAGTTCTACTGGTGGATCATATGACCCCGGCGATGAAGTTGAAAAACGCCCTACGGCTGCGTGGTATTAAAAAATGGTATAAAAGCAGGGGTTACTAGAGATGCGTGGATTGCTTGCACTGCTGGCCGGAATCGTGCTTTTCAGCACCCTTGAAGTAACATCCAAACTGATGCAAATTGGCGGCGGAATCGCCGGGCATTATCCGTTCTGGCTGGTGGCGTTTCGTTTTATCATCACGGGCCTTGTTCTGCTCGTTCCCGCCGTGCTTCAGCTGAGAGGTAAAGCGTTTAATCGGCGCGACGTCGCCATACTGACTGGGATGGGGTTGCTCGGCATAACGCTGATGTCGAGTCTCTATCATCTTTCGATCACCGTTCTGCCCGCCAACATTGCCGCGCTGGTTTTCAGCTGTAATCCGGTGTTTGTTATACTTTTCGCTCCGCTGGTTCTTCCTGAGAAAATCACCGTCCGGAAACTGGTTGCTGTGGGACTTTGCCTGATAGGGATTGCTGTTCTTGCTTGGAACCGTGCCACAGATATTTCGTTGACCGGCCTGCTCTTGATGATGTCCGCCAGCGTTATTTTTGCGCTTCACACCGTGCTGTTTAAAAAGATTACCCCGCGCTACGGCGCGCTTCCCATCACCGCCGTTACTGGATTGATTGGCGGACTGTGCGTCCTGCCCTTGGCTTTTGGTCTTGAGGGGATGCCGTTGGCCTCCTTTGCCATGGCCGACTGGCTTGGCATCGCATATCTTGCATTTATCGGAACTGCGCTCGGCTACTTTCTTTTTCTCTACGGCCTAGGGCATGTTGAGGCGGGAACTGGTTCGATGGCCTTTTTTCTGAAGCCGTTTCTGGCTGCGCTGTTTGCATGGATCGGTCTCCACGAAAAACTGACAATCCCGATGCTTATTGGCGGCGCGCTGATTCTTGGCGGGATGGGTGTTGCTCTGGTTAAGTTTTCAAGGTTTGGAACCAGACCTTAGACTTTTGACATTCAGACCTTTGTCCGGTTAATAAACCCGTTGATGGTTTTGAAATAGCGGAGATGTTCGTGGATATTCATGTGACCCATCGGAAGGGCGACAATTTCTTTTGATCCGCCCAGCGCTTCGCCAAGTCTGCGCCCCGTTTCAACCGGAATCACCTCATCAAACTCCGCCAGCAGTACCAGCGCGGGCATTGTAATTCGTGGGGCGTGATCGATGGAGCGGAACGGATGACGGAGCATTTTTTCGATCGGTAGCCACGGATACTTGAATCTTGCGATTGCGGCAATGGTTTCGTAGGGCGTTAC
>JADYZA010000148.1 GCA_020853375.1 Verrucomicrobiota bacterium
AGCCACAGATGAAAGCCCGGCGGATTCAGCTGCGGGATGAACGGGCAGGTAAGCTTCCTTCTGTGATGCTTCCTCCCGGCGCGGTGATGCTCGCGTTGATCAATCCCATCAAAAACAGTATCGAAGCCATGTCTCCAGGCGGCGTGCTGACTTTGCGCACCGGAGCCGCCGATCTGGACGGGGTTTTTGTTGAAATTGAGGATAATGGCCCCGGCATGCCCGAAGAATTTATTTCGCACCTGTTTGAGCCGTTCACCACCTTTCGGCAGGATGGCGGCGGGCAGGGTGGGTCGGGACTTGGTCTTGGCATGGCGGTTGTTCAGCGGACACTGGATGCGCTGGGTGGTTCTGTGACGGTTCGTTCGAATCCCGGCGAAGGGACCCGTGTGCACGTTGTTCTGCCGGCTGAAATGAAACAAGGGATTTGAAAATGTGTGATCATCGTGACGCAAGGAATGAGGAACACCGTTCTTCCGGAAAATGTAGAAGCTGGATCATCGGAATAGCCATGTCACTGGTTTTACTGGCGGGACTTTGGACGGCCAGACAATCCGGTGAAACCGCCGACCTTCAGATGCGCCGCGAGCTGGTGAGGCAGGTTACGGCGGTTGCCGCGACGATTGATCCGGCGCAGATTAAAACGCTTTCTTTTACAGCGGAAGATGCAACCCGTCCGGTGTTTCGGATATTGAGCAGTCAGATGGCCGCGTATGCGGAATCCGCCAAGCTGCCCTGTCTTTATACGCTGGCCTTGCGCGACAGAAAACTTATTGCCGGGCCGGGGACTTCATCGTCTGCTTTACCTGGAACCGTGCAGCAGAATCCGGGGCCGAAGGATATGGAAGTTTTTGTCACCGCCCGGCCACAGGTTCTGGGGCCGGATGGTGATGAAGATGGAACATTTGTGCGAGCCTTGGCGCCGGTCATCCATCCATCCACTGGTGAGGTGTTGATGTTGGTCTGTATTGATGTGAAGGCGGATGCGTGGCGGGCTCTTGTGCGGAAGGCTCAGTGGGCTCCCGGAGAAATCGCGCTGGTTCTTCTGCTTGTTCTTTTTCTGAGCGAGCTGGTTTTCCGGTATCGCCATTACGCGGGTTTTTCGCAGTCGGGTTACATGGAAACCGCATCATGCGCGGTTTTTCTGACTGGGTTGAGCTTGGCTGCGGCCACCTATTTCCATCGTTTGGAACGGGATATGCGCCGGAATACATTTTATTCGTTGGCTCAGGAGCGGGCCGCGGTCAGCGTTGCGGAATTTAACAATCTGAACTCGATGCTTGATCAGCTGGGTTGTTTCTTTGAAGCCCGTAATAGTATTTTCCGCGACGAGTTCGGAACGTACTGCAAAAAAATCATGCAGTCCGGTGTAATGCAGCGCTGCCTTTGGATACCGGCTGTTCCGGAGGCAGAAGTTCCGGCGTTTGTTCAGACTGTGCGCGGCACGGGAATTACGAATTTTTCCATCTGGCAGAAAACTTCGGACGGCGGACGCGAACCGGCCTCAGCTCGCCCAGTTCATTATCCCGTCCTGTACACAGAACCTCCAGGCACAGGATTGATTCTTGGGTACGATGAATTTTCTGATCTGGCTCGCGGTGATGCAATCCGGCGGGCGCTGGATAGCGGCTTAAGCATGGCCACCGACCCGGTTCGGCTGATGACCACCACAAATCCGGCGCTGGCGTTTTTAATTTTTAAACCGGTTGATTCAGCTGCCAACAAAGGAATGGCGGCTCTTGCTGTGTACCCCGACAACCTGCTGGGCAGTTCCAGTCGACGCACCGGAAGACGGAATGATCTGGAGATATGTCTGTCTCAGTTGGAATTTGGCAAACCACGGCTTCTAATGGCTGGATCATCCGACCAGTGCGTGCGGGAGTGTTGGGCTGATCTCAAACCCGAATTGAACATGGATGTACCGATTTTCCGTTTCGGCAAGACCTATGTGTTGCGGCTGGTGCCGGAAAATTCGTGGCTGGCGGCTAATCCGTTGCATAGCGGATGGCAGGTCGGCGGATTGGGTATGCTGTTTACTCTGCTGGCGAGCTCGTTGGTCGCACTGATCACCAACCGCCAACGGGTTCTTGAGAAAAACGTTAACCTCCGCACGGCAGAACTAAAAGAAAGCGAGGCGAAATTCCGCGCGATCATCGAATGCTCTCCAGTGCCGATGGCGCTGAACGACGCCCAGCAGAATATCACCTTTGCGAATTCAGCGTGTATCAAAGCGTTTGGCTATAAGCTGGAGGAAATACCCACGCTGACCGACTGGTGGCCGAAGGCTTATCCGGATTCTGCGTATCGCCAGTGGGTGTTGGAGACTTGGCAGGCACGGATAGCGCAGGCCGAGCAGACCGGCGAGGAGTTCCAACCCTTTGAAGTTCGGATAACCTGTAAAGATGGAAGCACGAAAACTGTGCTGGCCAGCGCCGCTTCAATCACTCGTTCATTTGAGGATACGCATCTGATCGTACTGTATGACATCACGGATCGGAAACAGGCGGAAGACGTTTTACGAAAAACCAAAAACCTGCTGACTGAAACCGGCAAGATGGGGAAAGTCGGCGCATGGGAATTTGACATTGAAACCGGCGAGCAGATCTGGACCGAAGAGGTTTACCGTATTCATGAAGTGGACAGCACACTTCATCCGACGGTTGAACAGGGCGTCCATTTCTATACCCCCAAATCTCGTCCCGTCATTGAACGTGCCGTGCAACGGCTAGTTGAAAAGGGAGAACCCTACGATCTGGAGCTGGAAATCATCACAGCAAAAGGAAACCTGCGTAGCGTTCATACCATCGCGAAACCCGACCTTTCTCATCGAAGAGTATTCGGTTTTTTTCAGGATATCACCGACAGGAAACAGGCGGAGGAGGCGTTGCGGGCATCCACTCAGATTACGGAAGGGATTCTCAACACGATGCCAATCCGGGTATTCTGGAAAGACATGGATCTCGTTTATCTGGGATGCAATCAGGTGTTCGCTCGCGATGCCGGATTTAACACCCCGCAGGAGATTGTCGGGAAAGACGACTA
>JADYZA010000149.1 GCA_020853375.1 Verrucomicrobiota bacterium
GGGATTTCAATGGGCACCAGTCTTGCCGCCGGTTATGTGACTCCGCAAGGAACGATCACATCGTGGTTGAACGAGCTGGCTTTTGTTCCGATCGATTATCGCGATAACGGACCGGTAGACGAGTGGTCGGGCGATTCCGGGTGCGGGGTGCAGTTTTTTTCCCAGCAGGGCGTGGCGCGGCTTGCCGCGTTGGCAGGCGTCCGGTTTCCGGAAAAAACGGCGTTTGCTGAACAGCTGATCGAAATACAGCGACTCATGGATGCGGGTGATTCCCGCGCACGGGATATTTATGAAACCATTGGCATCTGCTTTGGCTATGCCATTGCGCACTACGCGACATTTTACCAGTTTCGAAATCTGTTAATCCTCGGACGCGTTACGAGCGGGGCGGGCGGACAGGTGATTATTGAAAAAGCCGAACAGGTGTTAAACGCGGAATTTCCGGAGCTGGCCTCAACCGTTAAAATCAGCATGCCGGACGAAAAAATGAAGCGGCACGGACAAGCCGTTGCCGCAGCCAGTCTTCCAATGATCGGAGGGAAAAAATGAATCCATATCTCCCGTTTGTAGAATCCATTCAGGCCGGTATCAAAAAGGCCAAGGGCATCACGGCAGTTGGGAAAACCGCACCGATTGAATCGAATCAGAAAATTCTGCTGTTTTCACCGCACCCGGATGACGAATGTATCACCGGGCTTCTTCCGCTTCGCCTGATGCGCGAAGGCAATATACAGATTATCAACGTGCCGGTGACCTACGGGAGCAATCCGGCGAGGCAGGCTGGGCGGGCTGAGGAGCTTAAAAACGCTTGTGATTATTTGGGGTGGTCTGTATTCCAGCGTTCGGAAAATACCAGCTCGCTCCGGCGCGATCCGTTCCAATCTCTGGAAAAATCCGAGGTGGTCGACCTTCTCGAAAAGATTCAGCCGGTTGCCATTTTCATTCCGCATTCCGGAGATTGGAACTCACGCCATGTTTCCACTCATTTCATGGTGATGGATGCGTTGCAGGCGATGCCGGCCAGCTTTTCCTGTACCGTGATCGAAACCGAATTCTGGGGCGCGATGGATGACCCCAATTTGCTGGTGGAAGGAGATGCTCAAAGCGTGGCCGATCTATTGGCGGCTCTTTCGCAGCACGTGGGCGAAGTCGGGCGCAATCCGTATCATTTGTTGCTTCCAGCCTGGATGCAGGACAATGTACGGCGCGGAGGCGAGCTTGTCGGCGGACAGGGCTGTGCCGCACCGGACTTTTCGTTTGCAACGCTCTACCGCGTGAGAAAGTGGCGGAATAGAAAGCTTTTCCAAAGTTTGGAACGAGGACATATCCTATCCATGAGCAACAACCTAAAGAAGGTCATCTAATGGAAATTATAATCAAAAGAGATGCTTTGTCCGGCAGTCAGGCCGCCGCCCGCGTTATTGCTCGGCTGGTGCGTGAAAAACCGACCGCAGTGATTGGTCTGGCAACCGGCAGTACGCCCTTGATGCTTTATAATGAGCTGATCCGCATGCACCGAGAAGAAGGGCTGGATTTCAGCCGCGTAACCACCTTCAATCTCGACGAGTATGTCGGTCTGCCGCCCGATCATGCGCAGTCCTATCATCGCTTCATGTGGGACAATCTGTTCAGGCATATAAATATTGTTCCTGAAAACGCCAACATTCCCGACGGGATGGCTAAAAATATTCCCGCCTTTTGCGCCGTCTATGAGCAGGCGATCGTACGGGCAGGCGGAATCGATTTGCAGGTTCTTGGTATTGGATCCGACGGACACGTCGGGTTTAACGAACCGACTTCATCATTCGCCTCGCGCACACGGATTAAAACGCTGACTCGTCAGACGGTTGCCGATAATGCCCGATTTTTTGGTGGAGATGAGGCGAAGGTGCCGCACCACTGCATCACCATGGGAATCGGAACCATCATGGATGCGCGTATGAATCTCATGCTTGCCTTTGGCGAAAATAAGGCTGAAGCGGTCGCCGCCACCGTCGAAGGTCCGGTGGCCTCCATCATGCCTGCCTCTATTTTACAGCATCACCCAGCGGCCAAGCTGTTTATCGACGAGGCTGCAGCCTCCAGGCTTAAGCTGACCGACTATTACCGCTGGGTGTACGACGGTAAGCCGAGCTGGCAGAAAGACGCCTGACGAAGGCTTCCGTATCTCTGCCAAGCGTTCCGTTATGCGGCCCATAAAGGTTTTGTTTTTACGCCGCAGTTGAAAACAGTTTGAGGCGATGTTTTTGCTTGATAATTTTGTCGCAAAACTTTTATCTCAAACAATTGAGAAGAAAAAACGTGATCCGCCAACGCAAGAGGAACTTGTGCGCAACGGATCGAGTGTTAACCCCCTGTTTATGGAGCAAAAAATGAGTAAGACAGAATCAAAAAAATATTCCCTGCTTGTTGTAACGAGCATGGGCGTTCGGCTAACCCCGGTTAATTCACAACCCTTCCACTGCAGCGACACCTTTAAAATGCAGGCGACCAGTGCGGAAAGCAATGTCGCCAGCGTGGCGTCTTATCTCGGATTGCCGGTCAAGGTTTTGACCGCGTTCGTCAAGGGAAGCCCGGTTTCGCACTTCATCAAAGATAATCTCAGAAGCCGCCGGATGGACTTTGAAGGTCCTGAGTTTGATCAGGGCACCCCGTGGGGCTACCGCCATCAAATCAACATGGCGGACAGCGGATGGGGAACCCGCGGACCGCGGGTTCACAACGACCGGGCTGGCGAAGTTGGTTGCGAACTCAGCGCGGACGATTTTGATCTCGACCGGATTTTTGCCAAAGACGGTGTCCAGATCGTGCATCTTTCGGGTCTGATTGCGGCTCTGTCACCCAAAACCAGCCAGCTCTGTCTGGATATTGCCCGTATCGCCAAAGCAAACGGTTCGTTAATTTCGTTCGACCTGAACCACCGGGCCAGCTTCTGGAAGGGGCGGGAAAAGGAACTCGCCGCCGCGTTCGCCGAAATCGCTTCTCTCAGTGACATTCTGATCGGCAACGAAGAGGACTTCCAGCTTTGCCTCGGCATTGAAGGTCCGGAGTCGGGCGGTAAAGGTCTGGATGCAAAAATCGACGGGTTCAAAGAGATGATCGGTCGCGTTCAAGCGGCCTACCCGAACGCCAGCTATTTCGGCACAACACTTCGCGAAGTAATTTCCGCCAACAGCCATATGTGGGGCGCGCTGGTCACCGACGGCAAGGAGTGGGAAATTATCATGCCGCGTGAAATCGGTGTGATGGATCGAATCGGCGGCGGCGACGGTTTTGTCGGCGGGCTTCTCTATGGAATTCTCAAAGGCTGGGATGTCAAAAAATGCGCCCGGTTCGGCTGGGCCAGTGGAGCGCTTGCCGCGACGATGCTGACTGACTACGCTCAGCCCGCTGACGAAGATCAGCTTTGGAGTATTTGGAATGGCAACGCACGAGTTAAACGATAACAGGGAAAAAAGGAGTTCTGATAAAATGAAAGCAGATATTGGATTGATTGGGCTGGCGGTGATGGGCGAGAACCTCGTCCTCAACATGGAGAGCAAAGGATTCACTGTGGCGGTGTTTAACCGCACGGTTGAAAAAGTCGACGCATTTATCGCCGGTCGCGGCGCAGGCAAAAAATTTATTGGCGCGCACAGCATCAAAGAGTTTTGCGCCAGCCTCGAACGTCCTCGTAAAGTGATGATGCTCGTCAAAGCCGGTAAAGCCGTAGACGACTTTATCGAACAGGTTCTTCCGTTTCTTGAGCCGGGCGACATCATCATCGACGGCGGCAATTCCCATTTCCCAGACACCATCCGTCGTGCGAAATATGTCGAAAGCAAGGGTCTGCTGTTCATCGGTACCGGCGTTTCCGGCGGTGAAGAAGGCGCGTTGCTCGGCCCGTCGATCATGCCCGGCGGCTCTACCGCCGCATGGCCGGCCGTGAAGCCGATCTTCCAGAAAATTTCCGCGCATACCGAAGCCGGCGAACCTTGCTGCGAGTGGGTCGGCGAAAACGGCGCAGGCCATTTCGTCAAAATGGTGCACAACGGCATCGAGTACGGCGACATGCAGATGATCTGCGAAACGTACCAGATGATGAAGGAAGGTCTCGGCCTCTCGAACGAAGAGATGCATAAAGTGCTGAAAGACTGGAATGAAGGCGAACTCGATTCCTATCTCATCGAAATCACCCGCGACATTCTCGGCTACAAGACCGACAAGGGCGAAGCGGTCATTGATCAGATTCTCGACACCGCCGGACAGAAGGGCACTGGAAAATGGACCGCGGTTTCCGCACTTGATCTCGGCCAGCCGCTGACGCTGATTGGCGAAGCGGTTTTTGCCCGCTGCCTCTCCGCGCTCAAAGACGAACGCGTTGAAGCCGCAAAAACGCTCAAAGGTCCCGGCGTGAAATTCTCCGGCGATAAAGCTGCGTTGCTCGAAGATCTTCGCCAGGCTCTGTACGCCTCCAAGATTGTTTCGTATGCGCAGGGCTATCAGCTCATGCGCGAAGCAGCCAAAGAGTACGGCTGGAAGCTCAACAACGGCGGTATCGCGCTGATGTGGCGCGGCGGTTGCATCATCCGCTCGGTATTCCTCGGCAAAATCAAAGAGGCCTTTGATGCGAACCCCGACCTCGTCAACCTGCTGCTGGCGCCGTTCTTCACCAAAGCGGTGGACAACGCGCAGGCCGCATGGCGCCGCGTGATCATCAAGTCGGTCGAGCTGGGCATTCCAATGCCTGCAATCGGCGCAGCGCTGGCTTATTACGACGGATACCGTGCTGCTCGTCTGCCGGCCAACCTGCTGCAGGCTCAGCGCGACTATTTCGGCGCGCACACCTACGAGCGGCTTGATAAACCGCGCGGACAGTTCTTCCATACTAACTGGACCGGACGTGGCGGCGATACCGCAGCCTCGACCTATATTGTCTAATTAGAACAAGGCTGGAATGGACAGAAGCCTTCCCGCCACGGCGGGAAGGCTTTTTTAACAACTGTAATTTGGAGATAAAAATGATCAGTCGGTTTGGCGAAAAGGTTTCGATTTCTCGGGATGAGTTGCGTGCACTGGTTGCCCAGACATTGGAAAACTGCGCGGCGAAATGTTCCACTCCTTGGAAGAAGGTTCTCGTGTTGCCGCCGGATCATACCCGCCTGAATTCGCAAGCGGGACCGATTACCGCCATTGCCTACGAGTTGCTGAAAGAAAGCGGCGTGCAGGTTGATATTCTTCCAACCCTTGGAACGCACAATCCAATGACGGAGAAGCAACTCCGCATGATGTTTGGCGAAACGATTCCTCTCGATGCGTTTAAGGTGCACGACTGGCGCAACGGGATTGTTCGTAAAGGGGAGATTCCCGGGAAAATGCTGGCGGAGCTTTCCGGCGGTAAAGTGAATTACAGCGTCGGCGTGGAAGTGAATAAAATCCTGTTCGACGGCTACGACCTGATTCTGTCCATCGGACAAGTGGTTCCTCATGAAGTGGTTGGCATGGCCAATTACACCAAGAACATTGTCGTCGGCGCGGGTGGGTCAGACATCATCAATAAGTCGCATTTTCTGGGCGCGGTTTGCAACATGGAGAGCATTCTTGGACGCACCGACACGCCGGTACGCAGACTGTTCAATTGCGCTGTGGATACATTCTTGAGCGATCTGCCGATCACGTATATCCTGACGGTCATGGAGCAGGACTATGAGGCTGGCAAAATGCACATGCGCGGATTTTACGCCGGAGACGATATTCGGGTGTATAGCGAGGCATGCGAGCTGGCGCGCAAGGTGA
>JADYZA010000150.1 GCA_020853375.1 Verrucomicrobiota bacterium
CCGGCCAAAGTGGAACTTAAAACCCTGCGCCGTAAGGTGGAAAGCACCGGCGAAGTGCGTCCGGATAACCGTCTGGAAGTCAAATCGCCGATTGCTGGCCGCATCGAAACTCTACTGGTGAATGAAGGGGATCTGGTTCAGAAAGGACAGATTGTCGCATGGATCAGCTCGACAGAACGCGCCACTCTGCTCGACACAGCCCGCGCCAAGGGTGATGCGGAGCTGAAATACTGGGAAGAGATTTATAAAGCGGCTCCGCTGGTGGCACCGCTCAGCGGAACAGTGATCGTCCGATCCTTGGAACCCGGGCAAACCATCACCTCCAGTAGCGCGGTTCTGGTGATTGCCGACCAGCTGATTGTTGTCGGACAGGTGGACGAAACCGATATCGGCGCAATCTCTATCGGGCAACACGTAAACGTGAAGCTGGATGCTTATCCGAATGCCGCGTTTGAAGGCTCGGTTAAACGAATCGCCTATGATTCAAAAATGGTCAGCAACGTGACGATGTATGAAGTCGACGTTTCTCCGGAAAATCTGCCGAGCTTCGCCCGTAGCGGGATGACGGCCACACTGACCTTTCTAGTCGAAGAGCATACGAATGTGCCGGCCGTGCCGACTGCGGCGCTCGAATACCGCAAAGGCAAAGCGTTTGTGCGCCTGCCCGCCAAAGATGGCAAAGAACCTGAAGCAAAACCGGTAACAACCGGCATCAGCGAAAACTCTTTCACCGAAATCACCAAAGGTCTTGAAGCGGGCGATGAGGTGCTGATTCCGCAAATCGTCCGCAAAAAAGACGTTGGTGCGAATCCGTTCATGCCGGGCTCAACCGGCGCGCGGCCTCAGCAAACAGGAAGCCCCGGCGCACGTCCGCAAGCAGGCGGCGCGCAAAGATAGTCATGTTGCGCTTAAACAACATCTGCAAAAGCTATCAGATGGGCGAGTACACCGTACACGCCCTGCGGAATGTTTCGCTCACCGTGGAGCGCGGTGAATTCATCGCCATCATCGGCACATCCGGCTCAGGGAAATCCACGCTGATGCACACGATCGGTCTGCTCGATCGGCCCGAAAGCGGAACCTACGAAATCGATGGCAAAGACGTCACCGGACTCTCCGACACCCAGACCGCGCGACTGCGCAACCGCACCATCGGCTTCATTTTCCAGCAATTCAACCTGCTCAAGCGCGCCTCGGCGCTTGAAAACGTCAACCTGCCCCTGCTCTATTCCGGGAACACGTCCGCCGGACACCGCGGACAAAAAATGCTCGAACGCGTCGGACTTGGCGACCGGATGCATCACTGTCCCAATGAGTTGTCCGGCGGACAGCAGCAACGCGTCGCCATCGCCCGTGCGCTGGTCAACAACCCGTCCATTATTCTCGCCGACGAACCGACCGGCAATCTGGACTCGAAAAGTTCCAAAGATATTATGGGGCTTTTCCGCACGCTGCATAAGCAAGGGCTCACGGTCGTTCTTGTCACGCACGACATCGAGGTGGCGGAACACGCCGACCGGATCATCACCATCCGCGACGGTGAAATCCACGAGGATCGTCGTAATGAAACGCCAGTGGTTCATGAGGTGTCAGAAGAGGCGGCACTGGGGCTCTTTCAGGAAAACGCGGAAAAAAGAAGCTGGCTGGCGGTTCTGCGCGAAGGCACAGCCCTCACTCGGCAAAGTTTGCGGGCGCTCTGGAATAACAAAGCCCGCACCTTCCTTTCCGCGCTCGGCATTCTGATCGGCGTCGCCGCCGTGATCGCCATGGTTTCGCTCGCTCTCGGTGCCAAAGCCTCAATGCAAGAGCAGTTGGCGCGACTGGGATCCAACCTGTTGAGCATACGCCCATCCTCGCGCAGCACTCAGGGCGTACGGTTGCAAGCTGGCGAAATTTCGCGGATGCAACTCGATGACACCGCCGCCGTTGCATCACAAGTGCCGTCCGTCAAACGCGCGGCGGCTACCCTTCGGGGTAATGTACAGCTTCAATACGGCTCCAAAAACTGGGCCACGGCCGCCACCGGGGTTTCCTCCGACTACGCCCCTATGCGGTCCGAAGTTCCAATGATTGGACGATACATTACGGACGAAGACATCACGCGCCGCGCACAGGTTGCTGTGATCGGCATGACTCCGCTCCGCAACCTGTTCGGTGAAAATGAAAACCCGGTCGGCAAAACCATCCGAGTCAACCGGAAATCCTATGAAGTCATTGGCGTAATCCCCGAGCGGGGCGCCAGCGCGTTCGGTGATCAGGACGACACCATCCGCATTCCGATCACCACCGCCATGTACCGCCTTTTCGGCAGACGCTACATTGACGGAATCGATGCGGAAATCGACACCGTGGAAAACATTCCGCAGGCGCAGGACGATATTCAGAAACTCATGTCCAAACGCCACAGCCGCGATCCGGCAAAGCAGCCGTTTGAAATCCGTAATATGGCTGACATCCAGGCGGCGCTCGGCTCCACCACAAAAATCATGTCCGTCCTGCTCGCCAGCATTGCCGGCATTTCCCTGATCGTCGGCGGGATCGGCATCATGAACATCATGCTCGTCTCCGTCACCGAACGCACCCGGGAAATCGGCCTCCGGAAAGCCATCGGCGCGCGACGGCAGGATATTATGGCTCAGTTTTTGATCGAAGCGCTCGCCATCAGCCTGCTGGGCGGGCTCGCCGGATTGGGGTTGGGCGTCGGCCTCAGTCTGGGAATGGCCAACGGCGCGGGCTGGCCGATGGAAATCAGCAACCTTTCAATCGTCGTCGCCTTCGGCTTCTCGGTCTTTATCGGCATCTTCTTCGGCCTCTGGCCCGCCATGAAAGCCTCGAAACTCGACCCGATCGAAGCCCTGCGCTACGAATGAGATTGGAAACAGACCCAACGGACACAACCGACAAAACGGCGATATTAAGCCCCTTCTCCGTTTCGTCCGTTCTGTCTATTTAAACCCGTCCGGGCCTTGTAAAGCCGCTCCGAAAAACCGCCGCCCGCTTCAAACTCCTGCGCCTGCCGATCCAGCAGGCGTTCGATTAGCCCATTTTCCAAAGGCGGAGATTCCGCCGCTTCAAATGCTTTTGATAATCCCGCTCCAGTTCGCCGATACTGCTCTGTCCGGAATTTTCTGCCGCCAAGGCAACCCCGGCAACAAACATTGCAATCAGTACCAGCTTAAACTATTTCTTCATCATTTCCTCCTTTTGAACAAAGCGGTTAATCAAAATTACGAGATTACGGGACTGACCTCTCTTCTTAAAAAATAAACAAATTTGACGAAGTATTTTCAGCCAACTAGACTTCCCGCAATTCAGCGTCCGGCTATTCCGTTGTGACGCCCATTAAACGTTGGACGATAAAAAATATGAACATTAAAATAACATCCGTATTTTCGATCCTGATGCTTTGTGGCGGATGCGCGATACAATACAAAGATATCAGCAACCTTCCTGAATACAGACCCCTAATTGGGGCAGCCTATACCACGACCAACACCATGTATATTTCTGGCGTTAATGCGCCTCCCGGTTATGAGAAAACCATCGACTATTACAAGATTGATCCATTGAACCACAACTGGAGTGGCCCCGAAAAAATAACAGAAGACAAACTGCCTGCAGGAACCAAGCTGACAGTAAAAAGTGTTCGAAAACCAACTACGTATTTTTTAGGAGATAGAATTCAAAGCGAGGTTAGCATTACTCCTTATAAAACAGATGAAATGCATTCAGTTTATATAGACCTTGGGGATTTAAAATCTTCGGGAAACATGACGATAGAAAACAAACCTGTCCAACCAATCAAGTGAGCTTACGGGCTACGCCCGACGCTCCTTTCAAACGTTCGCATTCAGCATTCCAACCTTTGGAAATTTCATGGCGCCTTGGCGGTTATTTTTCCAATGCTTGGATCTGAGCTATTGCGAAAGCGCTTTTTGTATGACCAAAAAGAAGCGAAGCGGAAAAAATTGAACGGAACCGGCATCTCATTTTCCAATGTTTGGAACCGGCTGGGCCGGTTTTTAGAGTTTTTTCCAATGTTCGGAAGCCGAACCACTGCTTGACTGCCGGAGCTTCTCATAGATAATGCCACGGTTATTTTCGGAGCGCTTTATATATGATCAAAGTTTCCAA
>JADYZA010000151.1 GCA_020853375.1 Verrucomicrobiota bacterium
AAAGAAGGAAGTTAATGTTTTTAAACCCGATCCGCGGCCCTGTTACTGCCTGACCGTCGGTTGTTCTTCCTGAATGTTTTTGAAGATCCTTACCGTGTTGGTCTCAACATGGGTTTGCAGCGCATCCTCTACCAGCAGGGCCGTCAGCATTTCCCGCCGCAAAGAGGAATCGAACCTGTCCCGCATGCTCATCAACGCAATGGCATCTATCGCGGCACCAATTCTGTCGACGTTTTCCGGCTTATCGTAAAGGTTCGTATAGAAATTGGGGCTTTCGTAGATTTTCTTCGTCAGAACTTCCATTTGAGCATAGTAGCTGGGGCGCTCCCCCAGATAGGCGTGTATTTCCGCATCCGTCATGCCCGGAACGCCCAGCTCGCGGATAAACGCCTTCATAAAGGTCCATCCGGTGTTTTCCGTTAACGCAGGGGCGGGTGCGGGAGGCGGGACAATATTCGGCGGCCACGCGCCGGGCGCTACCGTTGCCTGCCCCGGAGGGGCGCTTGTTTTCATTCCTACGATATTGATAAAGCTGTTTTGAGCTGCGCCCATGACCGCGGCGTGTTTACGAGAATTGTAGTGGCTTAATGCATTTTCCGAAACGTCAGCCGTTTCTATCGTGTCGAAAGAATTCGGCATATACAGGTTCAGAGCGAGAGCAAAAATGTCTTCTTCTTCGTTCGTGAGGGTGCCGTCCGCAAAGTTGGCATCAAGAGTTAGCTTGCTATCGACAGTGCGGAAAAAATCAACGTCCTTGTTAAACCGTTCTCTTTGTGCCGGTGTTGCCGCCGTCAAGGTGCCGCAGAGTCCGTCCAAGCTATCGTTGTTGTCTCTGGGGTTACAATATTTGGTCGCGAACTGGTTGATCCGGCCTAAAACCCCCTCTTTGGGGCCTTCTGCGATGCTATCGTCCTGAACGGCCAAAACCTCATTCATCAGAGCCTTGTTCAGAGCCCTCATATCCAATTCAAACGCCCGTTCCGTATGAGCCAAACTCTTGACGAAGGTGCCCATCCGGCAAATCTGCTCGCTGGGATGGTAATCCTTATGTGCGCGGGCCATAAGTTCCTGGATTTTGCGCTGGGTCTCCAGTTGCATCTTTGCGTCGAAAAAGCTTCCGATAATCATCGCCTGCTGCATCATGACCGCGGAGAGCTGCTCGGTCATCATGGCTAAGGCTTTGGTATAACGTTCCTGAACATCGGCTGCATCGTCGGCCGATGCGTCGCCGAAGAGAACTTCTATCACAGGCCCGTTCGTGTCATTCGAACCGTCGTTTTCGAGATTATATCCCTGGAAAGCCAGCTTCATCAGGTTCCGGTGCTTGGGATCCAATTTGTCAGACATCTTGTCTCCGGCGAATGACCCCGCCCAGTCCGCGCTGCTTTCGTAGGTGCCCGCCTGGTCGGATACCAAGATTTTTGAAAACTCGGCCAGACCGGAGCCGGAATATTCAATCCCCCCCGTTTTCCTGTCCATTTTAAGCAGCAAGTTCAAGGAGGGATCGTGAGTTTCCTTTTGCGAAGACGGGGTCTCAATGTCCAGATTGTAGGTCAGTTTTCCTTTCTGTTCCGGAGTCATGTATGGGGAGGCGTCAATTTTCAAGCTGCCCATCTCATCAAACTGTTTCTTTCCCTTTTCTACGATTTGACCATTATCGAAAACTTCGTATTTCAGAACCGAACCCGGATTAAATTTCGCCAGACTCAAATATGATTTTGGCGAAGCCTTGCCCATTAGCACTCCTGATGCGCCTGCAAGGGCTACACCGCAGACCGTAACCAATACAGCGGCGGATATGAGGAATTTTCTTTTGTTACTTATATCTTTCATTTCCATCTTCCCAGATAAACTTCATTCGGTCGCCGTATGAATATCATCTATGGCATCTTCGATTTCATTCTGGAGATCCTCCACCGCCAATTCCAGGAGAATGGACAGAGAAGCTTCCGTTCGAAGATAACTCTTAAACAAGTCGAATTTCTGGATCAGGCCGATTGCCTGTATGGCCGCACCTTTTCTTTCAACGTTTGCGGGCTTGTCATAAAGATTGGTGTAGAATCTTGGATCCTGATAGGCCTTCTTGGTCAGGATTTCCATCTGAGCATCGTAGCTTGGGTTATTGCCCAGCAAAGCCGTCGCGTCGGCCGCCGAAAGGCCTAACTGCTGAAGGAATGCTTCGATGAAGGTTCTCGAGCCGCCGGTGCCCTCAGCCTTCAGGCCGACAATCGCGTTATAGCTAGATTCGGCGACACTGAGTTGTGCCACGCGCGAACGCATATCCAGATAAGCCTGCTGTGCGCCGGTAACCAGGCGCGCAGGATTATTTTCAAGCGTTTTTGCCTTAACCCTGTCGTAAACGTCGAAAGAATAGAGGTTTTGAGCCAGAGCAAAAATATCCTCCTCATTGGCCGTGGCCGCGCCTGCATTCGTAAGGTTCACGTTTATGGTCCACGGATGAGCAATGGTTCTGGGGAAATCAATATCCTTGTTGTATCTCTCTCTCTGAGCGGCTCCGGCTCCCGATGTGCAAACCAGATCGAGCGAGTCGTTGTTGTCCCTGCGGTCGCAGAAAGTGGTGAGGTACTGGTTGATGCGGCTCTTGAGATCACTTCTCGGTCCGCCATATCCGGCCACGTTCGCGTTGCCCAGATTTCTATCCTGAGAACGCTGGCTTAAAGCGTATGACGCCAATTCACCTCTGCGTTCAGTTGCAGCCAAGCTCTTGATTCTTGTGCCAAATTCACACATTTCAATGCTCGGGTGATAGTCTTTGTGCGCCCTTGCCATCAACTGCTGGAAAAGTCTTTGGGTTTCAAGTTGTTCCTGAGCATCGATAAAGGCTCCGAGTATGGCCATCTGCTGCATGGCCACCGCCGCGAGCTGTTCGGCCATCGCCATCATGGCGGGAAGAAGATTTTCCTGCCAGAACTCCCAGTCCATGAAGAAAATCCGGTGCAGGGTCAGTTCGATAAAAATATGGATGTTAATGTTGATCCAGTTCTCAATCCAGGCGATGAGGTCATCGGGAAATTCGACGTCAGTCAGACAGCTACAACATCCGCAACAAATCGCCTCCGCCCTTTTGACAGTGAACGGCGCCGTGCATAGAAAAATCGTAAAAAGAACCAGCAGAACCGGCTTTTTAAAATATTTTCTTATAATTGCCATGGTCATGTTCAGTTATCCGTCACACCAGCTGTTTTTATCTGATCCTCGACTTCGCGCTGAAGATCCACGATAGCCAACTCCAACAATACCGAGAAAGACGCTTCGTTGCGAAGGAAGCTCTTAAACATGTCGAATTTCTGCATGAGTTTGATCGCCTGCAAAGCCACCAGCTTTCTGTCCACGTTGGCAGGGGTTTCATACAGGTTGGTGAAAAAGTCAGGATTTTGATAGACTTTTTTGGTCAGGAGTTCCATTTGCGCGTAGTAACTCGGATTTTCACCGATCAGCGCGAGAACTTCCGCGGCCGGAACACCCAGTTCCGTCAACACAGGCTCAAGAAAAATCCTTGCATTCATCGGAACGGCGTTGCCCCCCGCGTCCAGCGCTGTGCTTCCGTCAGACTTCATGGCGGCGATGGCGTTGTAGCTGTTTTCCGCGACACTACGTTTCGCCACAATAGAGCGGAGCTCCATGTAGGCCTGCTGCATGTCGTTTAAAGCCTGAATCGGCGCCCGGTTGACGATCAAGCGTGCGGGCACCCGCGGAAAGACGTTGTGAGCGAAAAGATTGCTGGACAGGGAGAGGACGTCCTCTTCGTCGATGTTATCAACAGCCGGCGGTCCTGCT
>JADYZA010000152.1 GCA_020853375.1 Verrucomicrobiota bacterium
GAATTCCAAAGCGGGATGAGCAGGTGGCGCAGCGCGTGTTTTACACCCTCTTCCGAAAAACGCAGCGACTCGGCTTTGACGACCGGCGAGTTGATCATGTAAAGGCGAAGTGCATCGGCACCGTATTCATGCACAACTTTCAGCGGCTCCGGATAGTTTTTGAGCCGCTTGCTCATTTTCAGTCCGTCTTCCGCCAGCACAAGACCATTGACGACAACATTACGGAATGCCGGTTTTTTGAACAGTGCGGTGGAAAGAACCATCAGCGTGTAAAACCAGCCACGGGTCTGATCGAGCCCCTCGGCGATAAAATGCGCCGGAAAGTTGGCTTCAAAGTGCTCCTTGTTTTCGAACGGATAATGTTGCTGGGCATACGGCATCGCGCCGGATTCAAACCAGCAGTCGAGCACTTCCGGTGTGCGTTTGTAAATTTTGCCGTCTTTCTTGATGAGGATGTCATCGACGAAATGTTTGTGCAGATCGGTGACTTTCTGTCCGGAAAGTTTTTCGAGTTCGGCCACCGACGAAACACAAATCGTGTCAGACGAATCATCCACATTGACCCAAACCGGAATGCAGGAACCCCAGAACCGGTTGCGGCTGATGTTCCAATCCTTGGCATCCGCCAGCCAGTTGGCAAACCGCTTTTCGCCAACGTATTCCGGCATCCAGTGAACCTGTGAATTATTGGCAAGCATTTCGTCGCGCAGGTCTTCGACGCGAACATACCATGCGTCGATGGCGCGGTAGATCAGAGGCGTATCGGTTCGCTCGCAGAACGGATAGCTGTGCTGGATCGTTGACTGGTGAACCAGCTTTCCTTCGTCCTTGAGCCGCTTGATGATCGCTTTGTCGGCATCCTTGCAGAACTGCCCTTTGTAATCAGGAACCTGCGCGGTGAACTTGCAGTCTTCATCGAGCGGTTCAACCAGCGGAATTCCGGCGGCGCGGCAGATCCGGTAATCGTCTTCACCGTACGCCGGAGCCATATGAACAATACCGGTTCCGTCTTCGGTGCTGACGAACCCATCGAGTAGAACACAGAACGATCCGGGGTTTCCGGTGAAGTAATCAAAGAGTGGCTCGTAGGTCAGCCCGGCAAGTTCCGAACCTTGGAACTTTTTGAGCAGTTCATATTCGCCCTCTTTTTTGTAGTAGGCGCTCAAGCGAGCTTCAGCCAGCACATAAACTTCGTCGCTCTCGGCATCGCGCACGGCCACATAATCAATATCGGCTCCAGCGCAAATGGCCAGATTGGAAGGAAGCGTCCACGGTGTCGTCGTCCAGACCAGCGCATAAGCATTTTCAATTTCAAAGCCGTTCAATCTAACACGCACGGTAATAGCCGGATCCTGAACATCCTGATAGTTTCGACCCGCTTCAAAGTTGGAAAGCGGCGTATTGAGTTTCCAGCTGTAGGGCATGATGCGGTGCGCACGGTAAATGCGGCCCTGTTTCCAAAGTTCGGAAAACACCCACCAGATGGTTTCCATGAAATCTTTATCCATGGTCTTGTAGTCGTTTTTGAAATCGACCCAGCGACCCATACGGGTGACGGTCTTTTCCCATTCTTCGACATATTTGGTAACCATCGAACGGCACTGTTCATTAAAAACGCCGACACCGGCTTCGACAATGGCAGGCGCTCCGGCTAAACCGAGAGCTTCCTGCGCCAACGCTTCAATCGGCAACCCGTGACAGTCCCAACCAAAGCGACGTTCGACGCGGTGCCCTCGCATCGTCTGGTAGCGCGGAACAATATCCTTAATCGTTCCGGCGAGCAGATGACCGTAATGCGGAAGTCCGGTGGCAAACGGCGGGCCGTCGTAGAAAACAAACTCGGAGTTTTTAGAGCGATTATCGACCGACTTCTTAAACGTGCCGTGCTCCTGCCAGAAAGCCAGCACGTCCTCTTCCATCTTTGCGAAATCTGTTTTGCTCGGAACCGGTTTAAACATGAATAAAACCCCTCTGAAAATTGAGGGGGCAATTTAACGGGAGGGGCCGGTAAAGACAAGCCGTGCTTCATGAAAAGCATGGAGCCAATGATCGGAATCGAACCGATGACCTGCTCATTACGAATGAGCTGCTCTACCAACTGAGCTACATTGGCCGAAAAGAGCGCGTATTAAGTCAGAGCTTTTTCTGTGAGTCAAGTTTTCAGCCATTGGAAAGCTCGACCGATCGCCGCTGAGCCGCCAGCAGGGCCTGAATAACCGCTTCTTTAACACCCGATTGATCCAAGGAACGGATTGCGGCCTCGGTCGTTCCACCCTTGGAAGTGACCTTGGCACGCAGAACATTGGCCTCTTCGCCGGAATCCTCCATCAGTCGCGCAGCCCCTTCGACCGTTTTAAGCGCCAGTTTGCGGGCCGTTTCTCGATCAAGGCCCATCTTTTCCGCCGCCGCAAGCATGCCTTCGAGCAGGTAAAACACATAAGCCGGGCCGGAACCGCTCAACGCCGTTACGGCATCGATCTCTGTTTCATTCACCCGCACTGTCAGCCCCACGCATCCGAGAATCGTTTCAGCGACTTCGATATCCGCCTCGTCTGCATTCGTTCCTGCGGCAATCGCGGAGGCTCCTTGGCCAACAAGTGCCGGCGTGTTCGGCATGACGCGCACCACTCGCCGCTTTCCGCCAAGCGCGGCTTCAATCTTTGCCGAGGAAATTCCCGCAGCGATGCTGATGATCAGTGTTTCTTTGCGAAGAACCGGCGCGATGCCTTTCAGCACGTCCATCATCATTTGCGGTTTTACCGCCAGCACAATGATCTCAGCATTTTTGACGACGCTGTTATCGGTTGAAGTTGAAACGCCATATTCGGCCTCAAGGTCCGCCAGCCGCTCCGGGCGGACATCAGTCATGATGATTTTTTCCGCCGCGCAGAATTGCGCCGCAACCATACCGCTGACGATGGCCTCCGCCATATTGCCCGCTCCGACGAACACAACTTTCGATTCCATTACACTCATGAGCGTCCTCCAAAAATATCTGAGCCGACCCGAATATAGGTCGCACCTTCTTCGATCGCGACCTCGAAATCATTCGACATACCCATAGAAAGCTCAGGAAGCGGTGTGCCGGTTTCCTGCTGAAGCCGGTCGCGCAGTTTCCGAAGGTTGGAAAAATGGACGCGCGCTTTTTCCGGATCGGGCGTGAAAGGCGGAATGGTCATCAGTCCATGAACTTCAACTTTGGAACAACGATTGGCGACTTCAATCAAGGCGGCGGCCTGATCGGGCGAACAACCTTCTTTTGAGCCTTCGCCTGAGACGTTAACCTGAATCAGCACCGGAAGCGGAACTCCGGCGTATTCATCGAGCGCAAGGAGCAGTTTTTCCGAATCGACGGAATGAATCATCCGGAAGATTCCGGAAGCGGCGATGCGCGCCTTATTGCTTTGAAGATGGCCGATCAAATGCCAGTGCAGGTGACCGGGGCAAAGCGGAATTTTCGACTGTGCCTCCTGCACCTTGTTTTCGCCGAAAAGAATCTGCCCAGCTTCTGCGGCTTCAATCACCGAGTCAGCCGGTTTGGTTTTCGACACAGCGACCAGCTTCACGTCTCCGCGCTTCCGCCCAGCCTGTTCGCAGGCAGCGGCAATGCGTGTTTCGATCAATTGAAGATTGTCGAGGATACTCATACTTTCGCGATCAGTTTAATAACGAGCATTTCAAGAATCAGCTCCTGAGGCACACCGCTGGAAACCAGTTGCTCATGGGTTTTGAGCAGACGTTTCTGGCACAAACACAATTCATCGACCGTATAATTTCTGGCTTGCTGCCCGATCTTGGAAACACGGAACCAGTGTGTTTCGCGCGGATCGGAAGACAGTTGGGCAAACAATTTGTCCATCTCCGGATCATTGCTCCACTGGACAGAGTTCGCGCCGTAGCCGCTGGTCAGCTTCAACCAGCCATGGTCAATATAAGCGCGGTACTGCATCAGGTTCTGATAGAGATTTTCGATGGCGAACATCAGACCAATCGGTGATTCGCCCTGAAAGATCAGCTGACGCAAAATTTTAAGAGCCTCATCCAGCCGGCGTTCACCCAGCGCGTCGGTGAAGTCCCAAGCAATCGCTTCTGCGGAGGAAGACGTGATGGCCTTAACGTCCTCCACAGCAATTTCCTTACGCTCGCCAATATACAGCAGCAGCTTTTCGGCCTCCATCACCAGCTGGCGGGTATCCATGCCGACCTTTTCTAGAAACAGATCGAGAGCTCCGGGGCCGATCCGGCACTGAGCGTTGGCAAACAGAGCCTGTGCCCGCTCGCGAATGACTGGCTTCTTTTTATAATCCTGTTCAGGAAGATCATACGCCTCAACCGTGCCGGCGGCCTCGCAAACTTTATAAAAGACGGAACGGCGATCAACGCCCGGCGCGGAAATAA
>JADYZA010000153.1 GCA_020853375.1 Verrucomicrobiota bacterium
ACGTGGACTGATGGCCGGTGCCAGCTCGGTCATGTTGAACGTCACGCCGCTCCGTTACCGCGCTGACTATGCGATCTACGACGGACGCGCCCACGCTGACGAAAGCATCGCCGACCAGACCCGTGCCATCATTCAGCTCCTCGACCGCCTCGGACGCGCTCCCAGCGACCTCGGCGTCGCCACGCCTTCGCTATCTAAGCTTGGCTGACTGGGATTTGTTTCTCGCAAAGGCGCGGAAGCGCAGAGTTCCAAAGTTCGGAAACCTGTGACCGTATTTTTCCAGACGTTGGAATTGCTAGATTACGGGACTAATCCCTTAACCTTTACATCACGTTCAACTCAAGTGATAGCTGGCGCTGTAAGTCTAGATACCGACCTTCAAGTTCCATCTCATCCAACGGAATCTCGTAGAAATAGTTTTCCCATGCGCCCTGCCAATTCGCATGTGCCGATTTGTGTTCATCTAGTGGTGTCTTAAGCTTGGCATCGACACCGTGCCCTTGATACGTGGCAAAGCAAACCGACATGAACGCCATGTAGCGCGTGTAGAATTCGGCAGAATAATACGGGCGGTACGTATGTATTTTTCTATCCACCTCTCTTTTCCAATCAATTACGTCCTTCGGCAGAACATTCTTCCACGCCCCAACACGCATGCAATAGCAATAGATATCGTTTAGTCTCGGTGCCACGTCGTCCCACACCTCAATACGTTTCTCGATAAGTTTCTGATTCCGCCACTGGGAGTGTTCAATCCTTTTTGTGATCAACAATATCCAGACTCCAAATATGGCCGCGAGCAAAGGGCCTAGCACATTCGCCGCTAGAGTGAGGTAGTCGGCCCAATCTTTTGACGATTCGGCGAGCTTAACGATGACGGTTTCAGGGTTCATATTACGATATTAGCTTTTTCTAAAAGACATTAGTTCAACCGATTCTCGTTTTTCAACCCAAAGCCCTTACGGCTTCTTTCGGATCATCGCCAACATGGCCGCCGGAATTGTGGTGACTATAGCGTTTGAAAGAGTTGCGGGAAGAAAAAAGGCGGAGAATGACGGAGAAGGGGCGTTGTTCCAAATGTAGTGTTGGCTCTATGAGCCAATCTTCGGCTCGCAGAGCCGACTCTACATTGGGACAGATCAGGTGGAACGCGCCGTCCCGGCACGTTTGAATGTGCGCAGAGACGCCAAGGAGACTCCCTGACGGCTTGGCGAGAGGTTTCCAATGTGTGGAAGCGGACTTCGGCGAGATCAGTCGAGCCGCATCCCTGCCGCTAGCCGTCCGCTTTCCGTTGGACCAAAAATGGTTTACAACACTCCGGCCCGCCAGTATAACCGCACGCTCCAAGCGTAATAACCGATTAACGGAGTGTTTATGTCAAAAGAGTGGATCAGTCTGGCCGTATTTGTTCTCTGCTATGTGCTGTTCGTCTTCCTGCCGGGAAAACGTTCGTGGGTCGCTTGCGCCGGGGGCGCTCTCCTGATCGCGACCGGCGTGCTGACATGGCAGGACGCATTTTTCACCAAGATTAGCTGGAACGTTATGGGCCTCTTTTTCGGCACCTTGATTCTGGCCGAGATTTTTATGATGTCGCGCGTTCCAGCGGTTATGGCCGAATGGCTGGTCGATAAAGCCAAAAGTACACGCGTTGCCATGCTGATTCTTTGCGCTCTGTCGGGCATCATTTCCATGTTCGTGGAAAACGTCGCCGTGGTGCTTCTGCTCGCTCCGGTCGCATTGAGTCTGGCCGACAAACTGAAAGTCAGCCCCGTGCCGCTGCTGATCGGTATTGCTGTGAGCAGTAATCTGCAGGGGACGGCGACGATGATCGGCGATCCTCCGAGTATGATTTTGGCGGGTTATATGCGCATGGGGTTCTGGGATTTCTTCGCGTATGAGGGGCGGCCCGGCATTTTCTTTGCTGTTCAGATCGGCGCCGTTGCTTCGCTGGTGGTGCTGGCCTGGCTGTTTCGCAGTCACCGCACAAAGTCGGTTTTGCTGGCGCAGGAAACCGCCCGTTCCTGGGTTCCCGCTTCTCTGCTCGGTTTTCTGGTTATCGGACTTTCTTTTGCCACGCTGTTCGATCCGGAATTCAAGTGGTTCGCCGGAACCTACACGTTGATTCTCGGCGTGATCGCTTTGATCTGGTTCCGGAAGATTGCCTGCTGGGGCAGTTTGCGCGCGCTAGGAAAAACCCTCGACTGGGATACGACCTTCTTTCTGATCGGTATCTTCGTGCTGGTGGGCGGCCTGAGTGATTCCGGCTGGATGGACAAGCTGGCGTCGGGCATGGCGGGCTGGGTGGGCTCCAACGCGGCGCTCGCGTTCACCGTCATCGTGCTGTTTTCGGTTCTGGTGTCGGGATTTGTCGATAACGTGCCGTTCCTGCTGGTGATGATTCCGGTCGCCCAGAAAGTGGCCGACCAGATCGGCGCGCCGGTTCCGCTGCTGATGTTCGGTCTGCTGATCGGCGCCTGCCTCGGCGGAAACCTGACGCCGATCGGAGCCTCCGCCAACGTGGTTACTCTCGGAATTCTCAAAAAGCGCGGGTACCATGTGGGCTTCAAAGAGTTTATGCGGATTGGAATTCCCTTCACGGTTGTGGCGGTTCTTTCCGCCTGTGCTTTTGTCTGGTGGGTGTGGGGCGCATAGTCGTTGAATCGCCAGCTCCAGAAATTGGAAATTTGTGTCCATTCGTGCCGGTTCGTGGTTAAATTTTTCCGTTATGAAAACGATTCAAGAACAGATTCTGGAACTGAAGAAACAGCGCGGCGCGGTGATCATTGCGCACAATTATCAGGTCGATGAGGTGCAGGCGATTGCTGACTTCACCGGCGATTCGCTGGAACTCAGCCGTAAAGCCGCAACGCTTCCCAACGAGGTGGTGGTTTTCTGCGGCGTTCACTTCATGGCCGAGACCGCTGCGATTCTTTCTCCGGAAAAAACAATTCTGATTCCCGATCCGGGCGCGGGCTGCCCGATGGCCGATATGGTGACAGCGGAGAAGCTCCGCGCCGTCAAAGCCCAGCATCCCGGCGCGAAGGTCGTGTGTTACGTCAACAGTTCGGCGGACGTGAAGGCGGAGAGCGACATCTGCTGTACGTCGTCGAACGCTGTGAAAGTTGTACAGTCTCTCGGCGATTCCGAAATTATTTTTGTTCCCGACCGCAATCTCGGTTCGTTCGTGGCCGAACGGATCGGGCGCGAGCTGATTCTTTATAACGGCTTCTGCCCGACACATGAACGCCTCCGCGACACCGATGTGCTGGAGATGAAGAAAAAATATCCCGGCGCGCTGGTGCTGGCGCATCCGGAGTGTAACAAGCCGGTGCGCGATCTGGCCGATGAGCTGCTTTCGACCGGGCAGATGTGCCGTTTCGCACAGGCTTCGGAACGCAAAGAATTCATTATCGCCACCGAACTGGGCATCAATTACCGCCTGCGGAACGAAAATCCGGGCAAAACATTTTATCCAGTGAATCCAGACCGCGCGGTTTGTCCGAATATGAAAAAGATCACTCTCGAAAAAGTGCTCTGGGCTCTTCAGGATATGAAATACCGAGTGACCGTTCCGGAAGAAATCGCCCGCCGTGCGGTCGGTTCAATTGAACGAATGCTCGAAATCGGTTGACCGAAACTCTCAAACCCGATTATCGTGGTCACCTTTCAGGAGAAATGCCATGTGGGACTATACAGACAAAGTGAACGACCATTTTAAGAACCCGCGCAACGTCGGGAAAATCGATCATCCGGACGGAACCGGCGAAGTCGGTTCTCTGGCGTGCGGCGACGCGCTGAAGCTGATGTTCAAGCTGGACGATCAGGGGCGCATCAAGGAAGCGAAGTTCCAGACGTTTGGTTGCGCCAGCGCGATTGCCTCGTCCTCGGCCTTGACCGAAATGATCATCGGTAAAACCCTTGATGAAGTGGAAAAGATCACCAACAAGGATATCGCGGAATATCTCGGCGGTCTGCCGAAACAAAAGGTGCATTGTTCGGTCATGGGTCGCGAGGCGCTTGAGGCGGCGATTTACAATTACCGCACCGGCAAAAAGTGGGACAAGGCGATCGAAGGCGATGTGGTGTGTCATTGCTTCGGCGTGACGGATAAGGAAATTGAACGCGTCGCCCGCGAGAACAACGTCCAAACCTTGGAAGAACTGACCAATGCCTGTAAAGCGGGCGGCGGGTGCGGAAACTGTCTGCCTGAACTTCAGAAAATCATCGATCGCGTTCACGGTGAGCAGGCGGCATCCGCTACGCCGGCGAAAAAACCGCTGACGAATCTGCAGCGCATTCATTTGATCGAAGACGTGATTGACCGCGAAATCCGCCCGGCGCTTCGTCAGGACGGCGGCGATCTGGAGCTGGTTGATGTGGACGGCAATACCGTCAAGGTTCGCTTCCGTGGAGCCTGTTCGGGTTGTGTGGTTTCGGCGATCACCCTCAGAGATGTCGTCGAGGCGCGGCTTAAAGACAACGTTTCCGATGAGATACGGGTGGAGGAAGTGAAATGAACCGCACGGTGTATCTCGATAACAATGCCACCACAAAAATCGCGGATGAAGTTCGTGAAGCGATGATGCCGTTCCTGACTGACTTGTGGGGCAATCCGTCCAGCATGCATACCTTCGGCGGACAGGTGAAAAAATACGTCGAAGCCGCCCGCGAGCAGGTCGCCGCGCTGATCGGCGCGGCCGATCCGCAGGAAATCACATTCACCAGTTGCGGGTCGGAAAGCGACAACCTCGCTATTCGCGGCGGGGCGGAAGCGATGGATAAGCCGCCGCACGTGATCACCTCTAAAGTGGAACATGCCGCGGTTTCCGGTCCGTGCCATTACCTTGAGGATCGCGGGTTCCGTCTGACCAAGCTCGACGTGGATCCGCTCGGACGTCTCGATCTGGATACGTTGCGGCGGGAAGTGAAGGCCGGGAAAACGCTTACTTCAATCATGTGGGCCAATAATGAAACCGGCGTGATTTTTCCGGTCGGCATGATCGGCGAAATGGTGCATGAGGCGGGCGGGGTTTTTCACACCGACGCCGTGCAGGCCGTCGGAAAAATTCCGATGAAGGTCAGCAATCTGCCGATTGATATGCTTTCTCTGTCCGGCCATAAACTGCATGCGCCCAAAGGGGTTGGCGCCATCTATATCCGGCGCGGAACCAAGGTGAAGCCGCTGATCCTCGGTGGCCACCAGGAACGCGGACGGCGTGCGGGCACGGAAAATGTGCCGTACATTGTCGGGCTGGGCGTCGCCTGCAATCTGGCTGGGAAACATCTCCACGAGGAAAACACCCGCGTCAAAACCCTGCGTGACCGGCTGGAGCAGGGCATTCTGGCAACCTGCCCTGGTGCGAGAGTCAACGGCGACCCAAGCTGCCGGTTGCCGAACACGACGAACATCAGCTTTGATTTTATTGAAGGCGAAGCCATTCTGCTGATGCTCGACGACCGTGGTATTTGCGCCTCGACCGGCTCGGCGTGCGCCTCCGGCTCGCTGGAGCCGTCACACGTTTTACGCGCCATGAATGTGGCCGGGGTTTCCGTCCACGGTTCGATCCGGTTTAGCCTGAGCACCTATAATACCGATAAAGATGTGGATACGGTATTGACCGAACTTCCGAAAGTTGTAAAACGTCTCCGTGAACTTTCCCCTTTTGTTTCCTAACTTCATAAAGGAGTCCCCATGAGCCAGGCTTTGACAAAAATTACGATTCCCGGTGTTCCGTCGCGTAGCGGTAAAGTCCGCGAAATCTTCGATGCGGGAGATAAGCTCTTGTTTATTGCCAGCGACCGCATTTCCGCCTTCGACTGCGTGATGCCGAACGGTATTCCGAAGAAGGGCAGTGTGCTCAACATGATTTCAAAATTCTGGTTCGAGCGCACCGGCGACATCGTGAAAAACCACATGATCACTACTGATGTCAGCAAGTTCCCGGCTCCGTTCAATCAGCACGCTGACCAGCTCACGGGCCGCTCCATGCTCGTCAAAAAAACCACTGTGTTTCCGGTCGAGTGCATCGTGCGCGGCTACCTGATCGGCTCCGGCTGGAAGGAATACAAACAGAGCGGCACCATCGGCGGCATGCCTCTGCGCGCCGGTTATCAGATGGCTTCCAAGCTCGATGAACCGATTTTCACGCCGTCCACCAAAGCGGAGCAGGGGCTCCATGACGAAAACATTTCGTTTGAGAAGGCCAAGGAGATCGTCGGCGCGGCCAAAGCTGAAAAGCTGAAAGCCATCAGCATCGCGCTCTACAAGCGGGCCGCCGAATACGCGCTGACCAAAGGAATCATCATCGCCGACACCAAATTTGAGTTCGGTGAACTCGACGGCGAAATCATTCTGATTGACGAAGCGCTCACGCCCGACAGCTCGCGCTTCTGGCCTGCCGACACCTACAAGGTCGGTTCCTCGCCAATGTCGTACGACAAGCAGTTCGTTCGCGACTATCTCGAAACACTCGACTGGGACAAAACTCCGCCCGCGCCCAAGCTTCCGGAAGAAATCATCGTCAAGACGCAGGCCAAATATCTGGAAGCGTATGAACGCTTAACCGGAGAAAAACTCTGAGAGCACTCTTAGAGCAATTCCTTGACTACATTTCCCTTGAGCTGGGCTTAAGCAAAAACACGCGTGCGGCGTATGCCGACGATATCGGGCGTTTTATCGACTGGCTTGCGCAGAAGGGCGTTGGCTCCGTTAATGCGGTGACGCGTAAACAAATTCTAGACCACCTGATGGCGGAAAAGGATCGCGGACTGGCCGCTAACTCGCTGTCCAGACATCTGGTTTCGCTGAAAGTATTCTTCCGGTATCTGGTGCAGGAAGGACTGCTCGACGTCAACGTCGCTGAGACGATGGAGTCGCCCAAAGTTTGGAAAATGCTTCCAAGCGTCCTGACGCCGAAAGAGATCGACCGTCTTTTCGCCGCGCCCGATCTGACGACCCCGCTGGGTATCCGTAACCGCGCCGTGCTTGAGCTGTTCTATGCTTCCGGTTTGCGTGTCTCCGAGCTGGCCGGTTTGCAGTTAAGCGATCTGCGCTTTGACGAACACTTTTTGCGCTGCATTGGAAAAGGTCGCAAAGAGCGCGTGGTGCCGGTTGGCAAAGATGCCGTTGAGCGGGTGAAGCAGTATATCCAGACCGTCCGCCCGCAACTCTCGCCCGGCCCGCAGGAACAAACGGTTTTCCTGAGTAGCCGCCGACAGCCGATGTCGCGCAAAACAATCTGGGATATGATCAAAAAATGCGCACGCTCCGCAGGCATCACCAAAACGATTTATCCGCACACCTTGCGCCATTCGTTCGCCAGTCACCTGCTGGCCAACGGCGCGGACTTACGGGTTATTCAGGAAATGCTCGGCCACGCCGATATCGCCACAACGCAGATTTACACCCATGTCGATCCCGACCGCCTGAAAGGTGTCCACCGGCAGTTCCACCCGAGATCGTAACCACACCCTGAGTTGGAGCGTTTCCAATGGTTGGATAAAGTAGAGGTTCCGGAAGATAGAACTCCTGTTCTGTAAATCATCGCTACCACCAGAAAAACAAACCCCATAAAGAACTGGTTTGTCGAAGAGGGGGTGGACTATTCCAGAGATAATCCGAAGAACAGCTTAAGCCATGGTTCAATCTCGGTTAACTCAACAGCCTTTCCGGTCGAAATCAAAAAGGACTTCATATTTTCAGTAATGCCTTCTCCCGCAAAAACTACAAGGCCTGGAATTGGCCAGGCTTCGATATCTTGAATCGTAGCAGGAATTTTCTCTTCGGCTGAGCCGCCTCCGCCTTGATATTTACATTCAACGCCCAGAGTTTTGCGTGACTTGGATTCGATTAAAATCACGTCAATTTTCCGATTTGCTCCCCAAATCCGGCGGGCAACATGAAATTGCTCCTTTGTTTCCAGCCCAAGCTTTCCGGCAATTTTGACGACCTCTTTGACGAGATCGTCGCCATTTTTTACTGCGGTTGCTTTACCTGCCATTGATTCGATCCTTTCGCTTGGGAGACGCTTCTTCAACTATCTGTTTTACTCGTTTTACAGAAAGTTTTGCATGTGCTTCGTCTAGTTCGATACCAACGCAGCCGCGTTTAAGACGGGCGCAAGCTGTCGCAGTTGTTCCCCCTCCAAGGAATGGATCTAGCACTAAGTCACCCTCATGGGTAGAGGCCAAGAGGCACCGCTCAAGAAGTGCCAAGGGCTTTTGAGTCGGGTGTTTTCCGAATTTCTTTTCATCCTTGCCTGGAGCCACCATCGTCCAAACAGTTTTCATCTGTTTGCCAGTGACCTTACGCATTTCTTGGTAGTTGAAGAGATGTTTGCTCTTCTCGCTCTTGGCCGCCCAAAGGATTGTTTCAGTGGAGTGGGTGAAGTAGCGACATGAAAGATTTGGTGGAGGATTCGGCTTTTCCCATGCGATGTCGTTGAGGATTTTAAATCCCAACTGTTGCATCGCATAGCCAACGGAGAAAATCACATGCTGCGTTCCGGTGACCCAAATCGTTCCGTTTGGCTTGAGCACCCGCTGGCATCGCCGCAACCATTCCAGATTGAACTCGTGATTCAGCTCAGGACCGCGGGATTTGTCCCACTCACCTTTATCAACCTTCACCATTTTCCCGGCATGACAGGTTATGCCGCCGTTCGAAAGGAAGTACGGCGGGTCGGCAAAAATCATATCGAACCGGCCTTCGGGATACTTGTCTGCAATCGCATCAAGTAACTCGAAAGAGTTTCCCTGATAAATCCAGAGTCCACGCGGAGTATCGTGATAGGCCAGACAGGGAATGGGCGAAGGTTCCTTGCGGGTGGCATAAATAGAGCCGTCTTCGCGTATGACAAAATCTGAAGGCTCTACTGGAGTTCCTTTAACCCCGGCAGGCAGTTCTAGTTTCTTTTTGCGGGGGGGGGGGGGGGCTGAGTGCGGTAC